>JAJTCN010000115.1 GCA_021323335.1 Ramlibacter sp. | reverse complement strand
CCATCGCATACACTTTCCGGCTTCATTTGCAGGAACTGACATGAGTTTGAAGTGCGGGATCGTGGGTCTGCCCAACGTCGGCAAATCCACCTTGTTCAACGCGTTGACCAAGGCAGGGATTGCCGCCGAAAACTATCCGTTCTGCACCATCGAGCCCAACGTCGGGGTGGTCGAACTGCCCGATCCCCGGCTGGCCGCCCTTGCGGACATCGTCAAGCCTGAGCGCATCGTGCCAGCCATTGTCGAGTTTGTCGATATCGCCGGGCTGGTCGCGGGCGCCAGCAAGGGCGAGGGCCTGGGCAACCAGTTCCTGGCCCACATCCGCGAGACGGATGCCGTGGTGAACGTGGTGCGCTGCTTCGAGGACGAGAACGTGGTCCACGTGGCCGGCAAGGTGGACCCGGTGTCGGACATCGAGGTGATCCAGACCGAGCTGTGCCTGGCGGACCTGGGCACGGTGGAGAAGGCGGTGCATCGCTACGGCAAGGTGGCGCGGGCCGGCGACAAGGAGGCGGCCAAGTACATGCAGCTGCTGCCCAAGGTGCAGGCGGCGCTGAACGAGGGCCGGCCGGTGCGCGGCCTGGCGCTGAGCGACGACGAGAAGGAGTTGCTCAAGCCCCTGTGCCTGATCACGGCCAAGCCGGCGATGTTCGTCGGCAACGTCGACGAGACCGGCTTCGAGAACAATCCCCACCTCGACAGGCTGCGCGCGTACGCGGAGACGCAGAAGGCACCGGTGGTGGTGATCTGCGCCAAGATGGAGTCGGAGATCGCCGAGATGGACGACGCCGACAAGAAGGACTTCCTGGCCGAGATCGGCCAGGACGAGCCCGGCCTGAACCGCCTGATCCGCTCGGCGTTCAAGCTGCTGGGGCTGCAGACCTACTTCACCGCCGGCGAGAAGGAAGTGCGCGCCTGGACGGTGCCCATCGGCGCCACCGGCCCCAAGGGCGAGCAGGGCGCCAAGGACGCGGGCAAGATGCGCAGCGAAGGCAAGGAGTACGTCGTCAAGGATGGCGACGTGATGAACTTCCTGTTCAACGTTTAACGCTTCTGCGGCGACCGGTAGGCCGGCGGTGAGCGCGCAGCCCGAACCCCGGTGTTCACGCCCTCACTGCGGCCACACCCAAAGCAGCACCGTCGTCATGGTCACGTAACGCAGGAACTTGCCGACCAGCATGTAGCCCGCGCACGGCCAGAAGGGCAGGCGCAGCCAGCCCGCCACGGCGCACAGCGGATCGCCCACGATCGGCAGCCACGCCAGCAGGCAGGCCTTCGGGCCCAGCCGCTGCAGGTAGTCGAGCGCCTTCAGGTGCGTGCGCGACTTGTGGTACTTGTCCGCGACCTGGTGCGCGCCATAGCCCAGCCACCAGTCCAGCATGCCGCCGAGCGTGTTGCCCAGCGTGGCCACGCCGATCGCAGGCCAGAACAATTCCGGGTTGAGCTTCAGCAGGCCGAACAGCGCCGGCTCGGAGCCGATGGGCAGCAGCGTGGCGGAAACGAACGCGGCAACGAAGAGGGTGCTGAGCCCGTAGCGGGGTAAGGCCAGCAGCGCCAGCAGCGGTTCGATCCAGTCTTGCACCGCGCGGATGTTACGGTAGCCGGCTGGCGCTGCGGCCGGAGACGATGCGGCAGGGACGGGTCCCGGCCCGGGAAGGCCGGGACCCGCCGCCCTAGAGGGGCGCCCCTCGGCAGGCCTTCTGCAGGTCCGCGCCCATCTGCATCAGCGCATCCTTCATGGCGAGGTTCAGGGTCTGCACGTACTCCATGTCCATGCCTGCGTTGTTCACCTTGCCGCCGAACCCATGGTACCTGCGCACCGAGGGGACGCCGGGAATGTCGGCCAGCAGCACCACCTGCGAATTGAGGTTGAGGCCGGCCGACCAGGCATGGGCAAGGCGCAGTGAAACAAGGACGGATTTCGCCTGCTCGGTCGCAGGCTGGATCGGCAGGTTGGAAGCGCGCAAGGCGCCCTCCAGCCAGGCCCGTGCATCGCCGCTGCGCAGCGACTCACCGTACAGCGGTACGGAGAAGATCGTGCCGGGGAACAGGATCCTCACCCCCACGGTGTCCTTGTCGGGCCGGACGTCGTCGATGCGGGCGATGGCCAATGCACAGCCTTCGATGCGGGGGACTTCCTCGACCGTCTCGACGATCATTGCGTCCATGTGATTGCCGGCCCTCGTCGGCTGCGGGGGCTCGTAGACCATCTTGAGGGGATCGGCTGCGAGCGAGGCGGTGCCGGTTCCCAGCAGGAGCGCGGCAAGAATCAGGTTTCGCTTGTTCATGCGGACACCTCAGTTGGGGATGGAGAAAAGGGCGCCGTTCACGTGGCGGACGAAGACGCGCCCCGTTTCCTTGCCGACCACGTCGCCTTGCAGTACCAGGGGCGGGCTGTCCTTCGAAAGCTCGAACTGCGTGGACGTGGCGGGGGGCGGCATTCCCTTCATGCCGAGCAGGGCCAGCTTCAGGGTGTGCGAAGCCGATTCACGCGCCTGCTCGCGGATCGCGGCTGGCAGGTCGGTGCCCGGTTCGACGGGGCGGCCTCGATACATGATCGGCGCGAAGTAGGTCCTGGCCGTGGCGCCGGCCTGCCAGAGATTGACCTGCGAGCGCGTGGAGAAGATGCGCGTCTTCATGTCGAAGTCGTAGTGCATCACGATGGCCAGGTAGCCGTCGGACGTGCCCAGTTCCTTGAGCGTGGCCTCGTGTTCCCGTGCGACAGGAACCAGGGGCGTGGCATCGAGCTTCGCCACCTTGAACGGGAATTGCTGGAGCTCACGGGCGGCCACGTCGGTGAATTCGCGGCGCACGTCCACTTCCAGCAGCTTGTCGAGAGTCGGTGCGGCCTGCGCCACCAGGTCCTTCTGGCGGGACTTCTGGATGCCCGCGTCGATCATGGCCGGGATGAGGCCTCCTCCCATCGCGGCCGACACCCCCGGCGCGGAAGCGGAAACCAGGAAGCCTGCCTGCGGAACCAGGACGCGCACGCGCACGGTCTGCATGCGACCCAGGTTTTCCGCGCCCATCGGCTGGCTTAGCGAGGTCGCGCAGCCTGCCATCAGGGCACAGAGCGCAAGCGCAACTGCACCCCATGTGCCCCTTCTCATCTTCTCCACTTTTTCTCCTTTGTGTTCCGAGAGATCCCGGAGCCCGCATGCTAGGGGTGGCGAACTCCCCCGGACTCGGATCCCCGGTGGCGCTCTCCCGAACAGGTGATCGCCACCGTGCGAAGCTGCTCAGCGGCGTCGCCGTCCTGCACATCCGGTCGCCCCGTCAGCTTCCACGCTGCAGTCAAGCCGCCTGAACCTGTAGGCGCGTACGCAACCGCGCATTTCAATGGCTGAAATGGCGCGGGCCTACAATCGTGCCTCTTTTTTCGGCAACGCCACTTTCCCCCTTCCCATGCACATCGGCCCCCATACCCTCGCGAACAATGTGTTCGTGGCGCCGATGGCGGGAGTGACGGACCGTCCGTTCCGGCAGCTGTGCCGATCATTCGGCGCCGGCTATGCCGTGAGCGAGATGGTGACGTCGCGCCGCGACCTCTGGAACAGCCTGAAGACCTCGCGCCGCGCCAACCACGAAGGCGAGCCGGGACCGGTGGCGGTGCAGATCGCCGGCACCGACGCGCAGATGATGGCGGACGCCGCCGCGTACAACATCGACCGCGGCGCGCAGATCATCGATATCAACATGGGCTGCCCGGCCAAGAAGGTGTGCAACAAGTGGGCGGGCTCGGCGCTGATGCAGGACGAGCCGCTGGCCGTGGCCATCGCGCAGGCGGTGGTCCGCGCGTGCGAACCGCACGGCGTGCCCGTCACGCTGAAGATGCGCACCGGCTGGTCGCGCGAGCACCGCAACGCGCTCGTCCTGGCGCGCGCGTTCGAAGACATCGGCGTGCGCATGCTGACGGTGCATGGCCGCACGCGCGAGCAGGGGTACAAAGGGCTGGCCGAGTACGAAACGATCGCCGCCGTGAAGTCGGCGGTGCGCATCCCCGTCGTCGCCAACGGGGACGTGGACTCGCCGGAGAAGGCGCGCGCGGTCCTCGCCGCGACCGGGGCCGACGCCGTGATGGTGGGCCGGGCCGCACAGGGGCAGCCCTGGATCTTTCGCGAGATCGCGCATTTCCTCGCCACCGGCACGCAGCTGGCGCCCCCGCTGGTGGCCGAGGTGCAGCGTGCCCTGCTGGAGCACCTGCAGGACCATTACGGGCTGTATGGTGAATTCACCGGTGTGCGCAGCGCGCGCAAGCACATCGGCTGGTACGTGCGGGCGCTTCCGGGCGGGGATGCGTTCCGGGCGGAGATGAATGGCATCGAGGACAGCGGCGCGCAGTTGTCCGCGGTTCACCGTTTCTTCGACGCGCTCGGCGCGCGCATGGACCGCCTGCCGGTCCGTGCCGCCGGCATGGCCGAGGAATTTGCAGAGAACGAGGCATGAGCCGCCGGGCCGCCCCAAGGCGAATCCCGCAGCGTGCAGCGCGGAGGGTTGTAGAGTGAGCAAGAAACATATCGAAGAATGCGTGCGTGCCAGCCTGGAGGGGTATTTCCGCGACCTGCGGGGCACCGAACCGGATGGCATGTACGAAATGCTGGTGAAGGTGGTGGAGAAGCCGCTGCTGGAGATCGTGATGGCCAAGGCCGAGAACAACCAGTCGCGGGCCGCGGAGTGGCTCGGCTTGAATCGCAATACCCTGCGCAAGAAGCTGATCGATCACAAGCTGATCAAATGATTTTGCGGGACTGGCCAAAAGCGGCCAGCGGCCGCGTTGCACTGTCCCAAACACCATGAACGCACTCTTATCCGTCTCCGACAAGACCGGCATCGTCGAACTCGCGCAGGCGCTGCACGGCCTGGGCGTGCGCCTGCTCTCCACCGGCGGTACCGCGAGGCTGCTTTCCGACGCGGGGCTGCCGGTCACGGAAGTCGCGGAGCTCACCGGCTTTCCGGAGATGCTGGACGGGCGCGTGAAGACGCTGCATCCCAAGGTGCACGGCGGCCTGCTGGCGCGGCGCGACCTGCCGGAGCACATGGCGGCGCTGCACCGCCATGCCATCACCACCATCGACATCCTGGTGGTGAACCTCTATCCCTTCGAGCAGACCGTCGCCAGGCCGGGCTGCACGCTGGAAGACGCCATCGAGAACATCGACATCGGCGGCCCCGCCATGGTGCGCAGCGGCGCGAAGAACTGGAAGGACGTGGCGGTGCTGACCGATGCCTCGCAGTACGCCCAGGTTCTGGACGAGCTGAAGTCCGCCGGCCACGTGTCGCGCGAGACGAAGTTCAGGCTGTCGGTGGCGGCGTTCAACCGCATCAGCAATTACGACGCCGCGATCAGCGACTACCTGTCCGCGCTGCAGGAGGATGGAACCCGCAGCGACTTCCCGGCGCAGGCCAACGGCCGCTTCGTCAAGCTGCAGGACCTGCGCTACGGCGAGAACCCGCACCAGCGGGCGGCCTTCTACCGCGACCTTTATCCGGCGCCGGGTTCGCTGGTGATGGCGCAACAGCTGCAGGGCAAGGAGCTCTCGTACAACAACATCGCCGACGCCGACGCGGCCTGGGAATGCGTCAAGGGCTTCGACGGGCCGGCGTGCGTGATCGTCAAGCACGCCAACCCGTGCGGCGTCGCGCTGGGCAAGGATCCGCTGGAAGCCTATTCCAAGGCCTTCCAGACCGATCCGACGTCGGCCTTCGGCGGCATCATCGCCTTCAACCGGCCGCTCGATGGCGCCGGTGCCCAGGCGGTGGCCAAGCAGTTCGTCGAGGTGTTGATGGCGCCCGATTTCAGCGCCGAGGCCTTGCAGGTGTTCGCCGGCAAGGCCAACGTGCGCCTGCTGAAGATCGCGCTGCCGCCGGGCGGCCCGCGCGACTGGGACAACGGCCGCAACCTGATGGACATCAAGCGCATCGGCTCCGGGCTGCTGATGCAGACCGCGGACAACCGCGAGCTCACCGTGGGCGAGCTGAAGGTGGTGACGAAGAAGCAGCCGACGCCGCAGGAGCTGCAGGACCTGCTGTTCGCCTGGAAGGTGGCCAAGTACGTGAAGTCCAACGCCATCGTGTTCTGCAAGGACGGCATGACGATGGGCGTGGGCGCCGGCCAGATGTCACGGCTGGACTCGGCACGCATCGCGAGCATCAAGGCGCAGCACGCCAAGCTGTCGCTGCAGGGCACGGTGGTGGCGAGCGACGCCTTCTTCCCGTTCCGCGACGGCCTCGACGTGGTGGTGGACGCCGGCGCCACCTGCGTCGTCCAGCCGGGCGGCTCGATGCGCGACCAGGAAGTGATCGATGCCGCCGACGAGCGCGGCATCGCGATGGTGTTCACCGGGGTGCGGCACTTCCGGCATTGAACCGGGGCGCTCGACGCTTCAGATTTCAGGACAGCCGGACGCAAAGGACGCAAAGGTTCCGCAAAGGACGCAAAAGGACTTCCAAGACCTTTATTGGCTTTTTTTGCGTCCTTTGCGTACTTTTGCGTCCTTTGCGTCCGGCTGTCCGACTTCCTACAGCGAGCGAAACACGTCGCGGGCGATCGAAACCGTCTCCGCGATATCGGCATCGCTGTGCGCTGAACTCACGAACCCCGCCTCGTACAGCGCCGGCGCGATATAGACGCCGCGGTCCAGCAGGCCGTGGAACAGGCGGCCGAACTTCGGCGAGTCGCTCTTCATCACCGCCGCATAGTTCTGCGGCAGCTGCGGCAACAGGAAGAAGCCGAACATCCCGCCTTCGCAATCGGCGGCGAAGGGCAGGCCGGCCTCCGCGGCGGCCGCCGTCAGGCCGTCGACCAGCGTGCGCGTCTTCTTGCCGAGCGCCTCGAAGAATCCCGGGCGCGCAATCTCCTGCAGCGTCGCCAGGCCGCAGGCCGTCGCCACCGGATTGCCGGACAAGGTGCCCGCCTGGTACACCGGCCCCAGCGGCGCCAGGTTCTCCATCAGCGCGCGCGGGCCGCCGAAGGCCGCCAGCGGCATGCCGCCGCCGATCACCTTGCCCAGCACCGTCATGTCGGGCGCGAAGCCCGGCAGCGCCTTGGCGTAGACCGACTGCGCGCTGCCCAGCGCAACGCGAAAGCCCGTCATCACCTCGTCGAACACCAGCAGCGCGCCGTGCTGCGTGCACAGCTCGCGCGCCCGCTTCATGAAGGGCACGCTGGCCCGCACGAAGTTCATGTTGCCGGCGATCGGCTCGATGATCACGCAGGCGAGCTCCCGGCCATGGCGGGCAAAGGCCTCTTCCAGCTGGGCGACGTTGTTGTATTCCAGGACCAGCGTGTGCTGCACCACCTCCGGCGGCACGCCGGCGCTGGTGGGGTGGCCGAAGGTGGCCAGGCCGGAGCCGGCCTTCACCAGCAGCGCATCGGCATGCCCGTGGTAGCAGCCTTCGAACTTGATGATGAAGCTGCGGCCGGTGGCGCCGCGGGCCAGCCGGATCGCGCTCATCGCCGCTTCCGTGCCGGAGCTCACCAGCCGCACCATCTCCACCGAAGGCAGGTGGCGCACGATCTCCTCGGCCAAGTCCACCTCGCGCTCGGTCGGCGCGCCGAAGGAAAAGCCGTCCTGCGCGGCGCGCTGCACGGCCTCCAGCACGCGCGGATGGCCGTGCCCCAGGATCATCGGGCCCCAGGAGCCGATGTAGTCGATGTGGCGCTGTCCGTTGGCGTCCCAGAAGTAGGCGCCCTGCGCGCGCTGCACGAAGCGCGGCGTGCCGCCGACGGCGCGGAAGGCGCGCACCGGCGAATTCACGCCGCCGGGGATGAGCGCCTTCGCGCGGTCGAACAGTTGCTGGTTGCGGTCAGTGTTTGGTGTCATGGGCGGGAAGGTCGAAGCCGGGCACGTCCGGGCCGGGCTCGTCGCCTTCCGCGTCCGGCTGCGCCCAGAAGAGGCGGTCGGGCACCACGTGGCCCATGCCCGGCCTGAAGCCGCCATCGAGGCAGCGATCGAGATAGGCGAGCGCTTCGGTCGCGGCCGAAGCGAGGTCGGCGCCGCCGGCCACCAGGGCGGCCAGCGCCGCCGACAGCGTGTCGCCGGCGCCGGAGAACACGGCGTCGAAGCGCTCGAACTTCTCGCTGGCCAGCACCGTCTGCGGCGTGGCCAGCACGTTCTCGACGAACTGGTCGGGCAGGGGCACGCCGGTCACCAGCGTGTAGGGAACGCCCATTTCCGAGGCCGCCTTGGCGATGTCGCGGGCCGTCGGACTGCGCTCGCTGTTCCAATCCGGCAACAGCCAGCGCCAGAGCGTGCTGTGGTTTCCTACCAACACGGTGGTCTGCGGCAACATCAGCTCGCGGAAGGCATCTTCGTAGCTGTCGGCGGGGCCTTCGTCCCACCACGAAAGCGCCGGCATGTACGAGATGACGGGCACGTCGGGATAGTCCGCCGCGATCTCCGCGATGGTGCTCAGGGTCTCGGCGCTGCCGGCGAAACCGACCTTGATCACCTGCACCGGCACGTCCTCGAGGATGGTGCGCGCCTGCTCTGCGACGGCGTCCTCGTCGAAGGCGAAATGGTCGAACACCTCGCCGGTGTCGCGCACGTACGCGCCGGTCACCACGGGCAGCGGATGCGCGCCGACCGATGCGATCGCCGTGACATCGGCCGCGAGGCCGCCTGCGCCACTGGGGTCGTTCGCGTTGAACACCATCACGCAGGCCGGTCCCGCGTCTTCGCTTTCGGGCTCGGACGGCCTGGTCTGGATAGGTGTGGAATTAGTCATGGGCCGTTGGAATCGCCTGCCTCGCTCCAGGGGGAGCATAGGAAACTGGCCTCTATAGAATCCGTTGCATTCTATTCCAACCCCCCTTAAGCTGTGACTGATAGCAAAACCTGGATGTGTCTGATTTGCGGGTGGATTTACG
>JAJTCN010000023.1 GCA_021323335.1 Ramlibacter sp. | reverse complement strand
GGTCGGCGGCTTCGAGCGCGTGTTCGAGATCAACCGCAACTTCCGCAACGAAGGCATCTCGGTCAGGCACAACCCCGAGTTCACGATGATGGAGTTCTACGCGGCGTACTGGAACTACCGCGACCTCATGGACTTCACCGAAGCGCTGCTGCGCGACGCCGCGCAGAAGGCCGTGGACACGTTGCAACTCACGTACGCGGGCAAGGAAGTGGACCTGGCCAGGCCGTTCGAGCGCCTCACCATCCCCGAGGCGATCGTGCGCCACAGCGAGGCGGGCGACAACGTCGGCGACCGGGACTGGCTGGTCGGCCAGCTGAAGAAGCTGGGCATGACGGAGGAGAAGCAGCGCCTCTCGGGCCGCTCGCTCGCCTCGCTGCAGGTGCTGTACTTCGAGGAGAAGGTGGAGGAGAAGCTCTGGCAGCCCACCTTCATCATGGAGCACCCGACCGAGATCTCGCCGCTGGCGCGCGCCAACGACGAACGCCCGGAGGTGACGGAGCGCTTCGAGCTGTACATCACCGGCCGCGAGATGGCCAACGGCTTCTCCGAGCTGAACGACGCCGAGGACCAGGCCGCGCGCTTCCAGGCGCAGGTGAGCGCCAAGGACGCGGGCGACGACGAAGCCATGTTCTACGACCACGACTTCGTGCGGGCGCTCGAATACGGCATGCCGCCGGCCGGCGGCTGCGGCATCGGCATCGACCGCCTGATGATGCTGCTGACCGACAGCCCCAGCATCCGCGACATCATCCTGTTCCCGGCGCTGCGGCGCGAGGGCTGATGCGGGCGGCAGTTCCGGCCCTCGGCATCGACTTCGGCACCTCGAACTCGGCGGTCTCGTTCACGGCATCCGACGGGGTGGCGCGGCTGGTTCCGCTCGAAGGGGCGGCCACGACGCTGCCGACCGCCGTCTTCTTCAGCGCCGAGGACCACCGCGTCTCCTTCGGGCGCGAGGCGATCTCCCACTACCTGGCGGGCACCGAAGGCCGGCTGATGCGCTCGCTCAAGAGCCTGCTGGGCAGCAGCCTGCTGGAGGAAGAGACGGCGGTCGGCGGCACGATGCTGAGCTTCCAGGCCATCATCGCGCGCTTCCTGGCGGAACTGCGCGCGCGCGCCGGCCGCCACCTGGGCGCCGAGCCGCGGCGCGCCGTCATCGGCCGGCCGGTGCACTTCGTCGACGGCGACGCGGCGCGCGATCGCCGCGCGCAGGCGGCGCTGGCGCAAGCCGCGGCGAGCGCCGGCTTCGACGAGGTGTCCTTCGAACTGGAGCCGATCGCGGCCGCGCTCGACTACGAACGCCGCATCGCCCGCGAAGCGCTGGTGCTGGTGGTCGACATCGGCGGCGGTACGTCGGACTTCACCCTGGTGCGGCTCGGCCCGGGCCGCATGCGGCAGGCCGACCGTTCCGGCGACATCCTGGCCACGGCGGGCGTCCACATCGGCGGCACCGACTACGACCAGAAGCTGAACCTGCGGCAGGTGATGCCGCTGCTCGGCTTCCGCCACATCGGGCCGTCGGGCCGCGAAGTGCCGAGCCCGCCTTTCCTGGACCTTTCCAGCTGGCACCTGATCCACTGGATGACCACGCCGAAGATGGTGCGCCAGGTGCGGCAACTGCGCAGCGACTACAGCGACACGCGGCTGCACGATCGCCTGATGACGGTGCTGGACCAGCGCCTCGGGCACCTGGTCGCCAGCGAGGTGGAGCAGGCGAAGATCCGCGGTTCGGTGAGCGGCGAGGCCGCGACGATCGACCTGTCGCCGGTCGAGCCGGGCCTGGAGGCGCACATCGGACCGCAGGAGATGGCGCGGGACCTGTCGCTGTTGCTGGAGCAGGTGGTGGACTGCGCCGCGTCGTGCGTGCAGCGCGCCGGCGTCGCACCGGACGCGGTGGGTGCCCTCTACCTCACCGGCGGCTCCTCGGCACTGCGGCCTTTCCAAAAGCTGTTGCGCGAGCGGTTTCCGGCTACGGAGATCGTCGAAGGCGACCTGTTCGGCGGGGTGGCGACGGGGTTGTCGTATTCGGCCGGTCGCGCGTAGGGCTTGTCGGGGCGCGCTGCGCGCAACCCGACCTACGGGACAGCATCTCCCGTAGGCCGGGTTGCCGCGGGCACCCCGGCAGCGGTCAGGGCAGCAGCTGCAACGCCCGCATGTACCGCGGCTCCGTCATGAGGTGATCCCACGACGGCGCGGGGCCGCAGGGCAGCAGGGCCAGGCGGCGCTGTTCGCTCGCTTCATTCGCGCGCCACTCGCCGCCCTCCTGCGCCGCGGCCAGGCCCTCCAGCAGCTCGTCGATCGCGCTCCCGCCTTCGCTGTTCACCGACTCGTTGCACAGCAGCACCATGTCGCAACCCGCCTCCAGGGCCACGACCGCGGCCTCCGTGTACGTCACGTCGCGGCCGTCGATCTTGCGCGCGCCGGCCATGCTCAGGTCGTCGCTGAAGATCGCGCCCTGGAACTGCAGCCTGTCGCGCAGGATGTCGTTCAGCCACTTCGGCGAGAAGCCCGCCGGCAGCTTGTCCACCTTCGGGTAGATCACATGCGCTGGCATCACGCTGGTGAGCGCCGTGCCGAGCCACTCGTAAGGCGCCGCGTCGTCCTCCAGGATCGCCTTCAGGCTCCGGTCGTCCACCGGGATCTCCAGGTGCGAGTCCGCCTTCACGTAGCCATGCCCGGGGAAATGCTTGCCACAGTTCGCCACGCCGGCCTGCAGCAGGCCCTGCATGAGCGCGCGCGCCAGCAGGGTGACGATGCGCGGGTCCCGGTGGAACGAACGGTCGCCGATCACCGAGCTGGCGCCGAAGTCCAGGTCCAGCACGGGCGTGAAGCTGAAGTCCACGCCGCAGGCACGCAGCTCGGCCCCCAGCACGTAGCCCGCCCCCGTGGCTGCCGCCATGGCGCGCATGGCGCCGCTGCCTTCGCGGCCCTTGCCGTCCTTCATCCACATCTCGCCGAAGCGGCGCATCGGCGGCAGGTGGGTGAAGCCGTCGGTGCGGAAGCGCTGCACCCGCCCGCCCTCGTGGTCCACCGAGATGAGCAGGTCGTCGCGCACCTGCTTGACTTCGGCGCACAGCGCCGACACCTGTTCGCGGCTTTCCCAGTTGCGGCCGAACAGGATCATCCCGCCCACCAGGGGGTGGGCGAGGCGGCGGCGGTCGTCCGCGGTCAGTCGGGTGCCGGCGACGTCGATGATCACCGGGGCTTGGTCACTCATGGTGTGCTTTCCTTCTGTTCGATCACGACGAAGCTCGCCGCGTATTCCGATTCGTCCGTCACCGTCACGTGCGCGGACAGGCCGCGGGCCTCGCACCAGGTCTTCAACGCGCCGTGCAGCACGATATAAGGCTGGCCGCTGGGCAGGTTGGCGATCTCGCAGTGGCGCCAGGTCATCGGCATGCGCATGCCCATGCCCACCGCCTTGCTGAACGCCTCCTTGGCCGAGAAACGCGTGGCCAGGTAGCGCACGCCGCGCTCGGGCCAGCGCGCGCCGCGCGCCTTCCAGACGTCGAACTCGGCGTCGCTGAGCACCCGGTGGGCGAAGCGGTCGCCGTGCCGCTCGATCGATTCGCGGATGCGGCGCACGTCGCAGATGTCGGTACCGATGCCGTAGATCACGGGGCCGCCAGCGCTTGCAGGTAGGCGCGCACGGTCGCCGCATAACCCATCTCCAGCGCGTCGGCGATGAGGGCGTGGCCGATGGAGACTTCGCTCACGCCCGGCACGCGCCGCACGAAGGCGGCCAGGTTGTCGCGGTTCAGGTCATGCCCCGCGTTCACGCCGAGCCCCGCATCCAGCGCGGCCTGGGCAGCCGCGGCGAAGCGGCGCAACTGCTCCTCCTGCGCCGGCGTGCCCCAGGCGGCGGCATACGGCTCGGTGTACAGCTCGACGCGGTCGGCCCCGACGGCCCGGGCCAGGGCCATGGCCGCCGGGTCCGCGTCCATGAACAGGCTGACCCGCACGCCGAGCGCCTTCGCCTCGGCGATCAGGGGCTTCACGCGCCCGGCGTCCGCCCGCAGGTCCCAGCCGTGGTCGCTGGTGAACTGGCCTTCGGCGTCCGGCACGAAGGTGCACTGGTGCGGCCGCAGCTCGCGCACGAAGTCCATCAGGTTGTGGAAGGGGTTGCCCTCGATGTTGAACTCCGCCCGCGGCCAGTCCCGCTGCAGCAGCGCATGCAGCTCGCGCACGTCCTGCGCCCGGATGTGGCGCTCGTCGGGCCGCGGGTGCACCGTGATGCCATGCGCGCCCGCCTGCAGGCACAGCGTGGCCGCGCGGGTGACGCTGGGGATGCCGAGGTGGCGCGTGTTGCGCACCAGGGCCACCTTGTTCAGGTTCACCGACAGCTGCGTGGGGGAAGGCTTCATAGGGACTGGAGATCGATCATCAGCTGGCGCGTTCGCAGGGTCGCCACGCCGCAATGGTAGTGCAGCAGCGCGCGCAGCTGCGTCTTCAGTTCGCCCAGCGTCGCCGCCGCGCGCAGGGTGGCGTGGAACGGGGCCGGGTCGTCCAGCGCGGCCTGGATTTCGAGCCATTGCGCTCCCGCCAGGCTGCCGCGTTCGTCGGCGACGTGCGCTTCCACCAGCCCGCCTTCGGGGCGCAGGCTGTAGCGCTGCCGGGCGTCCAGCGGCGCCAGCGTCCCGGTCTGCAGGTCCAGCGAGGGCAGGAAGCCCGTTTCGCGCAGCAGCAGCAGCTCGAAGGCGCGCAGGGCGGGCTGCAGCGTGTGCGGATCGTCCATGGCCAGCACGCGCACGGCGGAGGCGTAGACGTCGAACAGGGCCGGGTGCGGGTCGTCGCGCGCCAGCAGCCGCATCATCAGTTCGTTGAGGTAGTAGCCGGAGAGCAGCGCCTCGCCGGTGGGCATGACCTGGCCGCCGCCCCATTCGGCGGACTTCAGCGTGCGGATCTCGGCGTCGCCGCCGAAGGCCACGTGCAGCGGCTGCAGCGGCAGCAGCACCGGGCGGAAGTTGGAGCTGGGCTTCTTGGCGCCCTTGGCGACGACGGCGATCCGGCCGAAATGGCGCGTCAGCAGCTCCAGGATCAGGCTGGACTCGCTCCAGTCGTAGCGGTGCAGGACGAACGCCGGTTCGTCGGCGATGCGCTTGGCGGGCACGGCCGCCTCACGCGCTATTCATAGCCGAAGCTGCGCACGCGCGCCTCGTCGTCGGCCCAGCCGGAACGCACCTTCACGAACATCTGCAGGAAGACCTTGGCGTCGAACAGCCGCTCCAGCTCCGTGCGGGCCTCGGTGCCGATGCGCTTGAGCTTTTCGCCGCCCTCGCCGATCACCATCGCCTTGTGGCTGTCGCGCTCCACCACGATGGTGGCGGCGATGCGCACCATGCGCTTGAACTTCGGGCTGGGTTCTTCCTTGAACTCGTCGATGACGACGGTGGAGGTGTAGGGCAGCTCGTCGCCGGTCAGGCGGAACAGCTTTTCGCGGACCATCTCGCCGGCCATGAAGCGCTCGCTCCGGTCGGTGAGTTCGTCCTCGGCGTAGAACCAGGGCTGCTGCGGCAGGTATTTCTCGCACACCTGCAGCACGCGCTCGACGTCCTTGGCGTTCTTCGCGGAGATCGGCATGAATTCGGCGAACGGATGGCGCTCCTGCATGTCGCGCAGCCAGGGCGCCAGGTCGCCGCGCCGGTGCAGCGTGTCCAGCTTGTTGGCCACCAGGATCGCCGGGATGTCCGGCTTCAGCAGCGACAGCACCTTGGCGTCGCCCAGCGTGAAGTTGCCCGCTTCCACCACGAAAAGCACCACGTCGACGTCGCCGATCGCGCCGGTCACGGCGCGGTTCAGGGAGCGGTTGAGCGCGGAGCCGTGCTTCGTCTGGAACCCGGGGGTGTCGACGAAGACGAACTGCGCCTGCCCCTCGGTGCGCACGCCGGTGATGCGGTGGCGCGTGGTCTGCGCCTTGCTCGAGGTGATGCTGATCTTCTGGCCCACCAGCGCATTGAGCAGCGTGGACTTGCCCACGTTCGGCTTGCCGACGATGGCGACCAGGCCGCAGCGCTGGCCCGCGGGGGCGGCAGGAGTGGAGTCGGACGTCATTTCCATTTGGCTTTCAGCACCATCAGCATAGCCGCTGCGGCCGCCTGTTCGCCGGCCCGGCGCGACGCGCCGATGCCGCGCTCGACCATGCCCAGCTCGACCACTTCGCATTCCACGTCGAAGGTCTGCTTGTGGGCCGCGCCCAGGGTGCCGACCACCCGGTACAGCGGCAGGTTCATCTTGCGGCCCTGCAGCAGCTCCTGCAGCTCGGTCTTGGGGTCCTTGGCCGCCACGGCCAGCGAAGGCTTGAGCTCCACGTCCTGGAACAGGCGCCGCACGACCGCTTCCGCGGCCGGGTAGCCGCCGTCGAGGTAGACGGCGCCGACCACCGCCTCCAGCGCGTCGGCCAGGATCGAGGGACGGTTGCGGCCATTGGTCCGCGCCTCGCCCTCGCCCACCCGCAGCAGGGCCGGCAGGCCCAGCCCCAGGGCGATCTGGTGCAAGGGCTCCTGCCGCACCAGCGAGGCCCGCACCTTGGTCAGGTCGCCTTCGGGCAGGGAGGCAAGCTGCTCGTACAGCAGGGCCGCGACGGCCAAGTTGAGCACGGCGTCGCCGAGGAATTCCAGGCGCTCGTTGTGTTCCGCGGAGAAACTGCGGTGCGTGAGCGCCCGGGCCAGCAGCTTGGGGTCCTGGAAGCGGTGCTGCAGCTTCGACTGCAGCGCCGCGAGCGCATCTGCCACGACTGCAGGGGGACTAGCGGCCGGGATGGGAGGTCCCGGCGTACTTGAGCAGCAACCAGGCCGGGCCGAACAGGTGGAATTCCTTCTGGTAGGCGAAGGACACCACGACCTGGTCGCCGTTCTTGGTGACCTCCAGGTCCTTGCCGCGGATCGACGTGATGTCGTCCACCTGGGCGTAGCGGTCGAAGGAAGAGCGCACCGCGGCCACGGTCGCCTCGGTCTTGGCCTTGTTGATCGCCTTCAGCGCCGCCTGGTACTCCAGGAAGGACGGCAAGGTCTGCATGACGACGGCGCCCGCGCCGCCGAGCACCGCCAGGATGAAGACCAGCGTGAGGAACGAAATACCGCGCTGCCGCGATTTGCCTGCCATGAAACCCCTCCGTCCAAGCTATTCGAATGACCCGATGCGCTTCAGGTTGCCGAAATTCATCCAGATCAGGAATGCCTTGCCGACGATGTTCCGATCCGGAACGAACCCCCAATAGCGCGAATCGAGCGAATTGTCCCGGTTGTCGCCCATCATGAAATAGTGCCCCTCCGGCACCTTGCAGACGACCCCCTCCACACTGTAGCGGCAATTCTGCCGGAAGGGAAAGTCCTCGGTGCCGGGAACGAACGCCGGACGCTCGTCGTCGTTCAGGATGCGGTGCGCGCCGTCGCCGAGCTTTTCCTCGAAGTGCTTGAAGTAGCGCATCGCGTCGCCGTCGAAGAAGTCCGGCAGCTGATTCGTCGGAACCGGCCGGCCGTTGATGGTGAGGCGCTTGTTCAGGTAGGCGACCTCGTCGCCCGGCACGCCGACCACCCGCTTGATGTAGTCGAGGCTGGGCTTGGGCGGGTAGCGGAAGACCATCACGTCGCCCCGCTTGGGCGGCGTGCCCTCGGTCAGCCGCGTGTTCAGCACCGGCACCCGCAGGCCGTACGTGAACTTGTTCACGAGGATGAGGTCGCCGACCAGCAGCGTCGGGATCATCGAGCCGGACGGGATCTTGAACGGCTCGAACAGGAAGGAGCGCAGCACGAAGACCGCGACGATCACCGGGAACAGGCCGGCGGTCCAGTCCAGCCACCAGGGCTGCGCCAGCATGCGCTGCCTGGCCTCCTCGAGCTGCGGATCGACCGTGGCGATGCCCTGGGCCGACAGCCGCTCGTTGCGGCGGGCGGCGTGGGCCTCCAGCGCCGCGGCGGCCCGCCGACGCTGCGGCAGGTACCAGAGGCGCTCGGCCACCCAGTAGACGCCGGTCACGATGGTCGCCAGGAACAGCAGCAGCGCGAAGTTGCCCTCGACGTATTCGAAGTACCAGGCGCCGGCATAACCGACAAAGGCCGCGAGGACCGCGGCCGTGAGGAAAGGCATCATCGTTCTAGTCTTCTACCTGGAGGATGGCGAGGAACGCTTCCTGCGGCACCTCGACGGAGCCGATCTGCTTCATGCGTTTCTTGCCAGCTTTTTGTTTTTCGAGCAGCTTCTTCTTGCGGGTGATGTCGCCGCCGTAGCATTTTGCCAGCACGTTCTTGCGCAGCGCCTTGACGGTCTCCCGGGCGATCACGTTGGCCCCGATCGCCGCCTGGATCGCCACGTCGAACATCTGCCGGCTGATGATCTCGCGCATCTTCGCCACCACCGCCCGGCCCCGGTACTGCGACTGGCTGCGGTGCACGATGATGGACAGGGCGTCGACCTTCTCGCCGTTGAGCAGGATGTCGACCTTCACCACGTCGGAGGCACGGTACTCCTTGAAGGTGTAGTCCATCGAGGCGTAGCCCCGGCTGACCGACTTCAGCTTGTCGAAGAAGTCCAGCACGATCTCGCCGAGCGGCAGCTCGTAGGTCAGCATCACCTGGCGGCCGTGGTAGGCCATGTTGATCTGCACGCCGCGCTTCTGGTTGGCCAGCGTCATCACCGCGCCGACGTACTCCTGCGGCATGTACAGGTGGACCGTGACGATGGGCTCGCGGATCTCCTGGATGCGGCCGACGTCCGGCATCTTCGCCGGGTTCTCCACCATGACCAGCTCGCCGTCGCCCCGCAGCACCTGGTAGACGACGCTGGGCGCGGTGGTGATCAGGTCCTGGTCGAACTCGCGTTCCAGCCGCTCCTGCACGATCTCCATGTGCAGCAGCCCGAGGAAGCCGCAGCGGAAGCCGAAGCCGAGCGCCTGGCTCACTTCCGGCTCGTAGTGCAGCGATGCGTCGTTGAGCTTGAGCTTTTCCAGGCTGTCGCGCAGCGAGTCGTACTGGTTGGCTTCCACCGGGTACAGGCCCGCGAACACCTGCGGCTGCACCTCCTTGAAGCCCGGCAGCGCCTCGGTGGCGGTGTAGGCCGCGCCGCCGGTGCCGGCCTTGATCAGCGTGACGGTGTCGCCCACCTTCGCGGCCTGCAGCTCCTTGATGCCGGCGATGATGAAGCCCACCTGGCCGGCCTCGAGCGCCTCGCGCGGCGAGGTGGCCGGCGTGAACACGCCCAGGCTGTTCGCCTCGTAGGTGGCGCCGGTGGCCATCAGCTTGATGCGGTCGCCCCGGGTCAAGCGGCCGTCGACCACGCGCACCAGCATCACGACCCCCACGTAGGTGTCGAACCAGCTGTCGACGATCATCGCGCGCAGGGGGGCGTCGACCTTGCCGCGCGGCGCCGGGATGCGCGCGACGATCGCCTCCAGGATGTCGTCGATGCCCATGCCCGTCTTGGCCGAGCACGGGATGGCGTCGGTCGCGTCGATGCCGATCACGTCCTCGATCTCCGCCTTCGCGTTCTCGGGGTCGGCCTGCGGCAGGTCCATCTTGTTCAGGACCGGAACCACCTCCACGCCGAGATCGAGCGCGGTGTAGCAGTTCGCCACCGTCTGCGCTTCGACGCCCTGGCTCGCGTCCACCACCAGCAGCGCGCCTTCGCATGCGGACAGCGAGCGGCTCACCTCATAGGAGAAGTCCACGTGCCCCGGCGTGTCGATCAGGTTGAGGTTGTAGACCTGGCCGTCGCGCGCCTTGTACGTGAGCGCAGCGGTCTGCGCCTTGATGGTTATCCCACGCTCCTTTTCGAGATCCATCGAGTCCAGAACCTGCTCTTCCATCTCGCGATCGGAGAGTCCGCCGCAACGCTGGATCAGGCGGTCGGCGAGTGTCGATTTGCCGTGGTCGATGTGCGCGATGATCGAAAAGTTTCTGATGTGATTCATCAACGGGAACAGATAAGTGATTGATTCAAAAGCCGCGCACAAAGAAAAAGGGCGCGCCCTGAAGGTGACGCGCCCTAAACCAACAATCTATGGCAACTGCGATAGTTGGAGCTTCATTGTAGGCAAAACGCGCCGGGCGTACAGCCTCGGGGTCTCGCCCACTCGGCCGTTGCGGGTCCGCAACTCGCATTTTATTCACAGGTTATTCACAATTTGGAGAGGGCTTCGGTGGGACAACATGTGGGCCGCCTGTGGATCGGCGGTGCACGTCCTGTTGGGCATCCCGCATCGTGGGTCCGGGGCCCCTCGATATGCCGGGAAAGTGCGCTCTCGAGCCTGAATTCTAACCAATCCGGTTCTTAGACCGCCGAATAAGTTAGCGAGCGCAAACTAAATTGACCGTTCGGGGCGGCAAGTAAACCTTCCATCCTTCCTGTCTTTTTTTGACCATCGCCAGGAAAAAGCCCCAAGCCCTGGCAGGACTTGGGGCTTTCGCGGCCGCGGCCGGGTTCAGCGCGCCGGGCGGATCAGCAGGTAGCTGGCCAGCTCGCCCCGGCGCAGCAGCACCGGGATCGGCTTGGACTTGTCGGCCTTCGCGACCACCGCGTCGAACTCCTTCACCGACCCGATGTCGATGTTGGAGATCGCCATGATGATGTCTCCCTCGCGGATGCCGGCGCGCTGCGCCGCCTCCGTCACCGCCTCGACGCGCACGCCGCCCTTGGCGAGCTTGGCTTCCTTGCGCTGTGCCGGCGTGAGTTCCGCCACCACCAGGCCGAGCGACTGGGCCGCGGGCGACGCCTGCTTGGGGCGGTCGTCCGGCGCCTGCGGCGGCTTCGTGGCGGCCTTCGCCACCTCCTGCTCGAACTCCGCCACCGTGACCGAAAGCTCCTTGGCGCTGCCCCGGCGGAACACGGTGATGCCGGCGCGGGTGCCCGGCTTCATGTTGCCCACCATGCGCGGCAGGTCGGAGGCACGGTCGATCGGCTGGCCGTTGAAGCGGGTGATGATGTCGCCCGCCTCGACACCCGCCTTGTCCGCCGGCGAGCCGCTCTCGACGCTGCGCACCAGCGCGCCCTGCGGCCGGCCGAGCCCGATGGATTCGGCGACGTCGCGCGTCACCTGTCGATCGGGATCGCGAAGGAGATGCCCATGAAGCCGCCGGAGCGCGAGTAGATCTGGCTGTTGATGCCGATCACCTCGCCGCGCATGTTGATCAGCGGCCCGCCCGAGTTGCCGGGGTTGATGGCCACGTCGGTCTGGATGAAGGGCAGGTAGTCGCCGGTGTCGCGCCCCTTGGCGCTGATGATGCCGGCGGTGACCGTGTTCTCCAAGCCGAACGGCGAGCCGATCGCCATGACCCATTCACCGACCTTCAGCTTGCTCACGTCGCCGATCTTCACGAACGGCAGGCCGGTGGCCTCGATCTTGATGACGGCGACGTCGGTGCGCTTGTCGGGCGTGCCGATCACCTTGGCCTTGAACTCGCGCTTGTCCGGCAGGGTCACGATCACCTCGTCGGCGCCGTCCACCACGTGGGCATTGGTCATGACGAAGCCGTCCGGCGTGAGGATGAAGCCGGAGCCGACGCCGCGCGGCGTTTCCTCTTCGCCGCGCGGGTTGGGACGCTGGCGCGGCGTGTTCGGGGTGTTCGGCGCGTTCGGCATCGGCACGCCGAAGAAGCGCCGGAAGAACTCCTGCATCTCCTCGTCCTGGCTGCTGCCGCCGCTGCCGGCGCTGGCCAGGCTGCGCGCGCGCTCGACGGTGCGGATGTTGACGACAGCGGGACCGACCTGGTCCACCAGGTCGGTGAAATCGGGCAACGACCGCGGCTGCGGCGCCGATTGCGCATGCGCCGGTGTGACCGGCGTGAACGCCACGGCGCCGGCGATGGCCAGGGCCACCGCCAGTCCACCGCTGCGCACGTTCTTGCTATCCAGGCGGAACATACGGACCTCTCCAGAAGGGTCGACCAAACGTAATAGCTGAGAATACGTCCAAGCGTAAAGGTTCTGCGTCAGTCAACGACGCATGGGGCCTTTACACGCGGGCAAGGCCCGGCTGTCCAGAGATGGGGGCTCTACCGGCGCCGCTCAAGGCTGACCGCGAAGGCCTTCAGCGTCTGGGCGGGCACCTCGCCCACCGCCGTGACCCACCACTCCTGCCCCACGCGGTGCGTCAGGGTGTTGGTGGCGCCGCTGGGGAACACGCCCTCCTGCGCATGGCGCTGCCGGTCGTAGGCCTCGACGAACAGGGACACGGAGGCCAGCCCGTCCGAGAAGGTCCACTGCAGGACACCCTCCGACGGCCGCTTGTAGGTATTCATCGGCTTGAAGCCCGGCACGGCGGCCTTGAGCGCCCAGCCTTCGGCGGCGGCCGTGGTCTTGACGGCGTCGGCCTTCTCGACCCGCCAGCCGTCCGGCACGGCCATCATCTGTTCCAGGCGCTCCATGCGCACGGGCGCATCGAGCTGCAACTCGGAGAAGGCCGCCTGCTCGAGCACCTTGCCGCCGTCGTCCACCGTCTGCATCTTCACCACCAGGCCGCTCTTCTTCTCGCTCCAGATGCGATAGCCGAAGCGCAGGGCATCCTTGGGCAGCACCTGCACGATGTCGGCCTCGAAGCCGGCGACGCGGTCGCCGCCGATGCGCTGCGCCGTGTAGTACTCGGCGATGGCCGATTCCGCGGGCCGCATCAGCTCGGGGAAGGGCCCGAGCGATTCGCGACGCTCGCTGCGCACGGTGCGGCTTTCCGGCAGGAAGGTGAAGACCTCGTCGTCCTTGCGGAACGTGGACCGCGGCGCGCCCGACAGCGACTCGACGCGCTCCACCTGGCGCTGGCCGTCGCAGGCATGCCAGATGCGCGAGCTGGACATCGAGCCGTTGCTGGACGAAACGACAAAGGTGCCCACGTAGCTGCGCTGGCGCGAGGCGTCATGCATGCGCGTGAGCCACTCGTTGACGGTGCGCTCGCCCTTCGCGCCGGAGCGCGCATCCGCGGCCCGGCCGCCGGCGGCCGCGGTGGCGGCCAGGCCCATGGCGACGACCGCCGACATGGCGAGGACCCCGTTGGCGAGGCGCCTGCCGGCGATGGCGGGGATCGGTCGGTTCATGCTGGGCCTCAGCGGGCCGGCCCCTCGAAGGTGGCGCTGCGCAGGAAGCCGGAGGACGTCTGCAGCGCGGTGGCGCCGCCCAGCTGGCGGTGCGCCGCGAGCAGGCGGTCCAGCTGCGGGTCGCGGATCATCGATGCGGGTTGCACGGCGGCAGTGCTGACGCCGGCAGGCGCCGCGGCCAATTGCGGCTGCGAGGTCGGCCCGATGCTGCTGCCCGTGAGGTTCCAGCCGATCGCGGCGACGGCCGCGACGGACGCGAAGCCGGCCGCCAGCTTCCAGCGCCAGTCGTTGGCCGCGGCGCGCTCGCTGCCCCGCACCACGGGGGCGGGAATCACCGCAAGGACAGGCCGGGGGGCGGGCTCCGCCTCCAGGCGGACACGCAGGCGCGCAAGAAAGTCCTCGGGGGCCGCGCCGGTGGGGGCCCGGCCGGTGCGCAGCACCTCGCCCACCAGGTGGTAGGCACACCAGGCCTCGCGCGCACGCGCATCCGCCGCCGCTGCCTGCACGGCCTGCGCGAGCGCCTCGCCCCGCACCTGCCCGTCGGCCAGCGCCGAAATCAATTCCTGGTTGTCCATCTTGTCCATCTCGTTCATCCCGCGCCTCACCAGCGCTTGCCCGACTGGTTCTCCAGCATGGGCTTCACTTTCGCCGAAATCGACTCGCGCGCCCGGAAGATGCGCGAACGCACCGTGCCGATCGGGCAATTCATCACTTCCGCGATCTCCTCGTAGCTCAGGCCCTCGATCTCGCGCAGCGTCACCGCCTGCCGCAATTCCTCGGGGAGCGCCTCCATGGCCGAGTTGACCGCGGCGGCGATTTCCTTCGCCGCCAGCACCGTTTCCGGCGTTTCCGCGGAGGTTAGTTCGTTCTCCATGCCGGAAGTTTCTTCCTCATCATCGTTTCCGCGGAGCGAACTTTCGGATACGACGGGGTCGCGCTTGAGGTCGACCAGGGCTTTTTTCGCGGTATTGACTGCAATCCGGTACAGCCATGTATAGAACTGCGCCTCGCCGCGGAACTGGGCGAGGGCGCGGTAGGCCCGGATGAAGGTTTCCTGCGCGATGTCCTCGATCAGGTCGGTGTCGCGCACCATGCGGCCGATCAGGCGCTCGATGCGCCGCTGGTACTTCAGTACCAGCAATTCGTAGGCCTTCTGGTCGCCGGCCACGGTGCGCTCGACCAGCATGAGGTCGGTGTCACCGGGGGACGGGGGTGCGGCAGGAGGCGTCTTGGTCATGGTTCGGCCGCGGGAGGCTGGCCCGCCGGGCGCTCCTTCCCCTCTTGCGGGAAGGCCGGGATGGGGGCGTTGGCGCGCGAATATACCGCACGGCGCAGCGCATCCCAGTGGGACGGGGCCGACTCCCGCTCCAGCCAGAGCCAGCGCACGGCGCCGCCTTCGGAGCGCCATCGCAGCAACAGTCGCGGCTGCAGGTCCAGCGCGATTTCTGGCTCGCCGGACGCCGCCGCGCCGGCCTCCTCCCACTGCCAGGCGAGACCGTCCCAGTGCAGCACCCCGCGGGCCGAGCGCAGCCAGGCAGCGGCGGCCAGCAGGCCGGCGACCGCGAACGCCGCCCAGGCGACCGCCTGCCGCCAGCCGAAAACAGTGGATTGCAGGGTGAAAGCCAGCACCGCGGCCAGGCCGGCCGCCGTCAGCAACGCCAGCAGCGCCGCCGCGAACGCGCTGCGCCCCACCGGATAACTCACCGATGGGGCCGCGTGCATGGGAGGGACGTCGGCGCGGGCGCGCTCAGATGCGCCTGAACACCAGCGAGCCGTTGGTGCCGCCGAAGCCGAAGTTGTTCTTCAGCGCGACCTCGATCTTCAGGTCCCGCGCCTCGTTGGCGCAGTAGTCCAGGTCGCACTCGGGGTCCTGGTTGAAGATGTTGATCGTCGGCGGGCTCTTCTGGTGGTGGATGGCCAGCACCGTGAAGACGGATTCGATGCCGCCGGCGCCGCCCAGCAGGTGGCCGGTCATCGACTTGGTGGAATTCACCACCGCCTTCTTCGCGTGGTCGCCCAGCGTGTTCTTGATCGCGTTGGTCTCGTTCACGTCGCCCAGCGGCGTGGAGGTGCCGTGGGCATTGAGGTACTGCACCTGGTCGGGGTTGACCCCGGCGTTCTTCAGCGCCGCCACCATGGAGCGGCGCGGGCCGTCCACGTTGGGCGCGGTCATGTGGTACGCGTCCGCGCTCATGCCGAAGCCGGCGAGCTCCGCGTAGATCTTCGCTCCGCGCTTCTTCGCGTGCTCGTATTCCTCCAGCACCATCACGCCGCCGCCCTCGCCCAGCACGAAGCCGTCGCGGTCCTTGTCCCAGGGGCGGGAGGCCGTCTTGGGATCTTCGTTGCGGGTGGACAGCGCGCGCGCCGCGGCGAAGCCGCCGATGCCCAGCGGGGAGACGCAGGATTCGGCGCCGCCGGCGACCATGACGTCGGCGTCACCGCTCTCGATCATCCGCGCCGACACGCCGATCGCGTGCAGGCCGGTGGTGCAGGCCGTGACGACGGCGATGTTCGGCCCCTGGAAGCCGAAGCGGATGGACACGTGGCCGGAGATCATGTTGATGATCGACGCCGGCACGAAGAAGGGGGAGATCCGCCGCGGGCCGCGGTTGACCATCTCGGTATGGGTCAGCTCGATCATCGGCAGGCCGCCGATGCCGGAGCCGATGTTGACGCCGATGCGCGTGGCGAGCTCCGGGTCCAGGCCAGCGCCCGTGGGCAGGCCGGCATCCGCCACCGCCTGGCTGGCCGCGGCCAGCCCGAGGTGGATGAAGCGGTCCATGTGCCGGGCTTCCTTCTCGGGCAGGTAGTCGGTGACGTTGAAGCCCTTCACCTCGCCCGCGAACTTCACCGAGAGGCTGCCGGTGTCGAACGACCGCACCGTGTCGATGCCGCTTTGGCCCGCCAGCAGGTTGGCCCAGGATTCGGCGACGGTATTCCCCACCGGGCTCACGCAGCCCAGTCCCGTCACGACGACGCGCCGACGCATCTGGGCTCAGGCCTTCTGGTGGGCGCTGGCGTAGTCGACGGCGTTCTGCACCGTCGTGATCTTCTCGGCGTCTTCGTCCGGGATCTCGATGCCGAACTCGTCCTCGAGGGCCATGACCAGTTCCACGGTGTCCAGCGAGTCCGCGCCGAGGTCCGCCACGAAGGCCTTTTCATTGGTGACCTGGGACTCTTCCACGCCGAGCTGCTCGGCGATGATTTTCTTGACACGTGCTTCGATATCGCTCATGGTTCCCTCTAAGGGTTGTGTTTGAATCCGCGATTTTAGCCGGGCGGATGGCACCGGCTTGGCCACTTGCGGCTGCGCAGGCCAATTACGCCATGTACATGCCGCCGTTGACGTGGATTTCCTGGCCGCTGACGTAGCCCGCTTGCGGGGATGCCAGCCACGCCACCGCATGCGCGATGTCGGCGGGCTTGCCCAGGTGGCCCAGCGGGATCTGGCCCAGTAATGCTTTCTGCTGGTCTTCCGGCAGGGCCGCCGTCATGTCGGTCTCGATGAAGCCCGGCGCGACGCAGTTCACCGTGATGCCACGGCTGCCGAGTTCGCGCGCCAGCGCGCGGGTCATGCCGGCCACGCCGGCCTTGGCCGCGGCGTAATTGGCCTGGCCCGGGTTGCCCGAGGCGCCCACCACGCTGGTGATGCTGACGATGCGGCCGTAGCGCTGCTTCATCATCGTGCGCATCACGGCGCGGCTCATCCGGAAGACGGCCTTCAGGTTGGTGTCGAGGACGGCATCCCATTCCTCGTCCTTCATCCGCATCGACAGGTTGTCGCGCGTGATGCCGGCGTTGTTCACCAGCACGTGCAGCGCGCCATGTTCCCTGGTGATCTCCGCGATCAGGGCCTCGGCGGAGGCGGCGTCGTTGACGTCGAGCTTCGCGCCCCTGCAGCCGGCATGCTGGGCCAGCGCCGCGCCGATCTTCGCGGCGCCGTCGTCGGTGGTGGCGGTGCCCACCACCTTCATGCCGCGGACGGCGAGTTCATGGGCGATGGCCGCGCCGATGCCGCGCGAGGCGCCGGTGACGAGGGCCACCTGGCCCTGCAATGTGGTGTGGGTCATGCGAGCAGTCCCTTGGCTTCGGCCAGGCTGGCCGGGTCATGGATGGTGGCGGATGCCAGCGTCGCGTCGATGCGCTTGACGAGGCCGGCGAGCACTTTGCCGGGGCCGCATTCGACGATGGTGGTGACGCCGCGGGACTGGATCGCGCGGACGCACTCGACCCAGCGGACCGGGCCGAAGGCCTGCTCGTAGAGCGCGGCGCGGATGCGGTCCGGATCGGTCTCGACCTTCACCTCGATGTTGTTGACCACCGGGATGCGCGGCGCAACGAGGGGGGTGGCGGCGAGCCGCTCCCGCAGCCGCTCGGCCGCCGGCTTCATCAGACTGGAATGGAAAGGCGCCGACACCGGCAGCGGCAGCGCGCGCTTGGCGCCCATGCCCTTGAGCACTTCGCAGGCCTTGTCCACCGCGGCCTTGCTGCCGGCGATGACGGTCTGCGCCGGATCGTTGAAGTTGGCGGCCTCCACCGTCTCGCCGCTGTTCGGGCCGAAGCTGCGCAGCGCTTCGGCGCAGCCCTCGATCACGCGCTGCGCATCCATGCCCAGGATCGCGGCCATCGCGCCGGTGCCCACGGGCACGGCCTCCTGCATCGCCTGCGCGCGGAAGCGCACCAGCGGCGCGGCATCGGCCAGCGCCAGTGCGCCGGCGGCGACCAGAGCGGTGTATTCGCCCAGCGAGTGGCCGGCGACCACGGCGGGCTCCGCGCCGCCCTCGGCCAGCCATGCGCGGTAGGCCGCGAGGCCCGCCACCAGCATCACGGGCTGCGTGTTCGAGGTCAGCGCCAGCGCTTCCTTCGGCCCTTCCCGGATGAGGCGGCCGATGTCCTCGCCAAGGGCGTCCGACGCTTCCGCCAGGGTGGCCGCGACCGCGGGATGGTCGCCCCATGCGTCGAGCATCCCGACGGACTGCGAGCCCTGCCCCGGAAAGACGAATGCGAACGGTTTCATGCCTGTCTCCACATGCTTTTGTCGTTGGTCGAACCGCTGCCGCGGCTCAGAAGTCCAGCAGCACAGCGCCCCAGGTGAAGCCGCCGCCAACGCCTTCGAGCAGGACGGTGTCGCCCTTCCTGACCTGGCCCTTGCGGACGGCGGCGTCCAGTGCCAGCGGGATCGACGCGGCCGACGTGTTGCCGTGCTGGTCCACCGTCACCACCAGCTTTTCCAGCGGCAGCTTCAGCTTCTTCGCCGTGCCCTGCATGATGCGCAGGTTGGCCTGGTGCGGGATCAGCCAGTCGATGTCGGCTTCGGTGCGGCCAGCCTTCTCGAGCGTCGCGCGCGCCGATTGCTCGAGCACGCCGACCGCCAGCTTGAACACGGCCTGCCCGTCCATCTTCAGCAGCGGGTCGCCCAGCACCTTGCCGCCGGACACGCTGCCGGGCACGCACAGGATGCCGACGTGCTTGCCGTCGGCATGCAGATCGGTGGCCAGGATGCCAGGGGTGTCCGACGCTTCGAGCACCACCGCGCCGGCGCCGTCGCCGAACAGGACGCAGGTGGTGCGGTCCTTGAAGTCGAGGATGCGCGAGAACACCTCGGCGCCGACCACGAGCGCCTTGCTGGCGCTGCCGGTGCGGATCATCGCGTCGGCGACCGTCAGCGCATAGACGAAGCCGCTGCACACCGCCTGCACGTCGAAGGCCGGGCAGCCGGCGATGCCCAGCTTGTGCTGCAGGATCGCTGCCGACGAGGGGAACACCATGTCCGGGGTGGACGTGGCGACGATGATCAGGTCGATGTCGGACGGCTTGCGTCCCGCCGCTTCCAGCGCGCCGCGCGCGGCGTGCAGCGCGAGGTCGCTGCTGGTGACGTCGGGCTCGGCGAAGTGGCGCGCGCGGATGCCGGTGCGCTCCACGATCCACTGGTCGGAGGTTTCGATGCCGTCGGCGGCGAGTTGCGCCGCCAGGTCCTCGTTGGTCACGCGCTTCGGGGGCAGGTAGCTGCCCGTGCCCGTGATCCGGGAATATTGGGTCATTCTCAGGTGGTGGCCGTTTCCAGCGGCGCGGCGTCGGCATCGGAGCCGACCAGCAGGGGTCGGGCGTGCGCTATCCGGGCCTGGACGCGGTCGAGCAGGTTGTTGCGGGCCGCATCATAAGCCCGGTTCAGCGCCTGCTCGAACGCGAGTTCGTCGGCGGAACCGTGGCTCTTGAAGACCAGCCCGCGCAGGCCCAGCAGGGCGGCGCCGTTGTAGCGGCGGTGGTCCACGCGCTTTTTCAGCGCCGCCAGGACCGGGTACGCGGCCAGCGCGGCCAGCTTGGTCAGCGGGTTGCGGGTGAATTCCTCCTTGAGGAATCCGCTGATCAGCGAGGCGACGCCTTCGCCGGTCTTGAGCATCACGTTGCCGACGAAGCCGTCGCAGACCACGATGTCGGTGGTGCCCTTGAAGATGTCGTTGCCTTCGACGTTGCCGAAGAAGTTGATGTCGCCGGCGGCGCCGGCCGAACGCAGCAGCTCGCCGGCCTTCTTGATCACCTCGCTGCCCTTGATCACTTCCTCGCCGATGTTCAGCAGGCCCACGGTGGGCATGTTGTTGCCGGTGAGCGCGGCGACCAGCGCGGAGCCCATCACGGCGAACTGCAGCAGGTGCTGCTCCGTGCAGTCGACGTTGGCGCCGAGGTCCAGCACGGTGGTGGCGCCGCCCGTGGCGTTGGGCAGGCGGGTGGCGATGGCAGGGCGGTCGATGCCGTCCACCGTCTTGAGCAGGTAGCGCGCCAGCGCCATCAGGGCCCCGGTGTTGCCGGCGGACACCGCGACCTGCGCGTTGCCCTCCTTCACCTGCTGGATGGCCACCCGCATCGAAGAGTCCTTCTTCTTGCGCAGCGCCACCTCGATGGCATCGTCCATGGTGACCACTTCGGTGGCGGGAACGATGCGCGCGCGGGCATGCTGGAAGGATGCGAGCGCGGCCGGGGCGCCCACCAGCAGCAGTTGCGCCTCGGGATGCGCGTCCAGGAAGTGGCGGCACGCCGTGAGCGTGACGCGCGGCCCGTGGTCGCCGCCCATGCAATCGACAGCCAGGATGGTCGTCATGGCATCAACTGTAGGGGCAAACAGGCGGTTTTGCGGACGCAAAAGAAACGAAGGCCCGGCTGCACCGCGCGGCGCAGCCGGGCCCCGGGATCCCGTGATCGCAGGATCAGGCGTCGTTCTTGGTCTTCACGACCTTGCGGCCGCGATAGAAGCCCGTGGGGCTGATGTGGTGGCGCAGGTGCGTCTCGCCCGTGGTGGGCTCGACCGCGATGCCCGGCGTGACCAGGGCGTTGTGCGAACGGTGCATGCCGCGCTTGGAAGGCGACTTCTTGTTTTGCTGGACAGCCATGACGGGCTCCTGGAATCTGTGTGCCGCGCGCAGCGGGGCACGCGATCGGCAGGTTGATGGGTTGGAAGGGTCGCGACGAACGCAGGATGCCCCATGGGCATGCCGGCGGCCTGGTGGCGCGAAGCCCGCGATTATAGCCCAACTCGTCCGCCCCGCCTACTTGCCGGCCTTCAGGCGCCCCAGGACGGCAAACGGGTTCTCGCGCTCGGCGCCGGCCGCGTCGAAGTCCTCGTCCTCGGCGGACATCTTCACGGGCTGGGGGCACACCTCGTGCATCGGGGCGACCGGCAACTCCATCAGGAGCTCGTCCTCCACCAGTTCGACCAGGTCGAAGCTGCGGCTGAGCGCCAGCAGGTCCTCCTCCGCGGCGTCGTCCTCCGCGGCCGCCGTGGCCTCGTCGGGGACGAAGCGAAAGGAGCGGTGCACCTCCAGGGGCACCTCCACCGGGGCCAGGCAGCGCTGGCAGACCAGCGGCAGGTGGGCCGCGGCATCGAGGTGCAGCCAGACCTGCGGATGCACGTGGCCCGGATTCAGCAGCTCGCCGCGCGCCTGCCAGGTGACCGGGCGGTCCGCGGCGGCCTCCTGCGTTTCGGCGGAGAGCCGGTGGTAGCGGCGCAGCCCGTCTTCGCCCGCGAGCTCGGCTGCCTCCTCGGCGAAGCGGCGCACGTCGAGGCGGTGCGGATCGTAGTCCTTGGCCATGCGGCCAGTGTAAGAGAATCGGCGGATGCCTCCCTCCCCCGCCGCTCCCGCCGCGCGCCCGCTGGTGCTGGGTTCCACTTCCGTCTACCGCCGCGAACTGCTGGCACGGCTGAGGCTGGAATTCAGCGTCGTGCCGCCGGACGTGGACGAGACCCCGGTCGCGGGCGAAGCGCCTGCCCAGCTTGCCCGCCGGCTGGCCGCGGCCAAGGCCGCAGCCGTGGCGCGCCTGCATCCGGGCGCGGTGGTGATCGGCTCCGACCAGGTGGCGGACCTCGACGGCGAGCCGCTGGGCAAGCCGGGCAACCATGCCAACGCCCTGGCGCAGTTGCGCAGGATGAGCGGCCGCACGGTGATCTTCCAGACGGCGGTGACGGTGATGTGCGCCGAGAGCGGCTTCGCGCAGCACGACCTGGCGCCCGTGCGGGTGCGCTTCCGCCAGCTGGAACTGCCCGAGATCGAGGCCTACCTGCACGCCGAGCAGCCTTACGACTGCGCGGGCAGCGCCAAGAGCGAGGGGCTGGGCATCGCGCTGCTGGATGCCATCGACAGCGACGACCCCACCGCCCTGGTCGGCCTGCCCCTGATCCGCACCTGCCGGATGCTGCGCGCGGCCGGCGTGCGGGTGCTCGGATGAAGGGCCGGCTCTACCTGGTCCCGACGCCGCTCGATTTCGGCTGCGATGCCGTGGCGCCGCTGGCCGACGTGCTGCCGGCGGGCACCATCGGCGTCGCCGCGGGCCTGACGCACTGGATCTGCGAGAACGCGAAATCGGCGCGCGGCTTCCTCAAGCGGGTCGGCGAAGTGCAGGCGCTCGCCGCGCCGCTGCAACAGCAGCAGATCCAGGAACTGCCGCGCGCCGTGCACAAGAAGGGCGACCACGCGCCCGCCTCCTTCGATGCGCGGGGCCTGCTGCAGCCGGCGCTCGACGGCCACGACATCGGCCTGGTGAGCGAAGCCGGCATGCCGGCGATCGCCGATCCCGGCTCGTCGGTGGTGCGCGCCGCGCACGACCTCGGCATCGAGGTGGTGCCGCTGGTGGGCCCGGTCTCGCTGCTGCTCACGCTGGCGGCCAGCGGCCTGAATGGCCAGAACTTTGCCTTCGTCGGCTACCTGCCGCAGGAAGCGGCCGCCCGGCAGCAGCGCCTGCGCGAACTGGAAGCGCTGGCCCTGCGCACGGGCCAGTCGCAGCTGTTCATCGAGACGCCGTATCGCAACGTGGCCTTGTGGCAGGCCATGCTGCAGTCGCTCAGGCCCACGACACGCGTCGCGGTGGCCTTGGCGTTGACGCTGCCGACGGCGCGGTGCCGCAGTGCGCTGGTTTCGGAGTGGAAGAAACAGGGCGAGCCGGTGACGAACGACGTTCCCGCAGTTTTTGCCCTCGGCCAATGAAAGCTGGGGTTCGCCTGCGGGCTCACCGCCAGCCTACAACCGGCGGGCACGGATTCGGCAATGGCTCGTAGGCTAGCGGTGAGCCCGAAGGCGAACCCCAGCTTCCGCGCAAATCACCGCAACGGCGGCATCGTCCGCAGCGCCTTGACCGCACCCTCGCCGATCGCGGCGCCGAAGCGCTTGGCCAGCTTTTCGGCCACGTTCTCGTGGCGGGTGTAGTCCACCAGTTCTTCGGCCTTGATCACCTCGCGGGCGACGAAGTCGAGGTTGCCCAGCTGGTCGGCCAGGCCGAGTTCCACGGCTTGCTGGCCGGTCCAGAACAGGCCGCTGAACAGCTCCGGCACTTCCTTCAGGCGCTTGCCCCGGCCGGCGCGCACCACGTCGATGAACTGCTTGTGCACGTGGTTCAGCATCTCCTGCGCGTGCTGGCGCTGGCGCTCGGTCTGCGGGCTGAACGGGTCGAGGAAGCCCTTGTTCTCGCCGGCGGTCATCAGCCGGCGCTCGATGCCCAGCTTCTCCATCAGGCCCGTGAAGCCGAAGCCTTCCATCAGCACGCCGATGCTGCCGACGATGCTGGCCTTGTCCACATAGATGCGGTCGGCCGAGACGGCGATGTAGTAAGCGGCGGAGGCGCAGGACTCCTCGACCACCGCGTACAGCGGCTTCTTGTGCTTGGCCTTCAGCCGGCGCAGCTCGTCGTTGATGATGCCGGCCTGCACCGGGCTGCCGCCCGGCGAGTTGATCAGCAGCACCACGGCCTGCGCGCCCGCATCCTCGAAGGCGGCCTTGGCGGCGGCGACGACGAACTCGGCGCTGGCCTCGTTGCCGGAACCGATCTCTCCTTCGATCTCGATCACGGCGGTGTGCGGCGTCAGCTTGTCGGTGCCGGGAGCGCCGCGCCATGCGAGGGCCCAGACCAGGAAGATGAAGAAAGCGAACCAGGCCAGGCGGAAGAAGGTGCGCCAGCGGCGCTGCGCCTTCTGTTCGGCCAGCGTGGCGAACAGCAGGCGCTCCATGGTGCTGCGCTCCCAGCCGGGAGCTGGCGCGGGGACCGGGGATTCCGGCGGAGGGGTGGGATCGTTCATGTCAGAAGGCAACCGGTTGCAGGTTGTAGTCAGTATGCCAGTGCACGACGCCGTCCCTTTCCGTGAGGGCAATGCGCACCAGCGCGCCGCGGCAGGGCCCGCCGGCGCAGGCGCCGGTGTCAGGCCGGTAGGCGGCGCCGTGGGTGCTGCACAGCAGCCAGCGGCCGGTGTCGTCGAAGAACTGGTTGGGCTGCCAGTCCATCTCCATCGCCACGTGGGTGCAGCGGTTCAGGTAGGCGTGGACGCCGCCCTCGTAGCGGATGGCGAAGGCGCGGCAGGTCTGGCCGGCATAGACCACGTCGAAAGGCACGGCGAGGCCGCCGTCGACGAGGTCGCGGCCGTTGCACAGGGGGATTTGCCGTGCTTCGTCCACCTTACGCGTGCTCCAGCAGCCAGTCGTGCAACTCGCGCACCGAATGCACCACCACCTGGGGACGCAGGGCTTCGAAGCCCGCCGTGTCGTGGGCGCCGTAGCTCACGCCGATGCTGGGGCAGCCCGCGTTCAGGGCCATCTGCAGGTCGTGGGTGGTGTCCCCGATCATCAGCGTGCGCTCCGGCTCGGTCCCGAACTCGCGCATCAGTTCATGCAGCATGCGCGGGTCCGGCTTGCCGGCCGTTTCGTCCGCCGTACGGGAGCCGTCGAACACTCCGTGCAGCTGCTCGCTGCGCAGCACGTCGTCGAGGCCGCGGCGCGACTTGCCGGTGGCCACCGCCAGCCAATGGTTGCGCTCGCGCAGCGCGGCCAGCATCGGCAGCACGCCGGGAAACAGGCTCAGGTCGTCCTGCCGCGCCATGTAGTGGCGGCGGTACCGGGCGCCGAGCTCCGCGTAGCGCTCGCGCGGCACGTCCGGCGCCGCATAGGCCAGCGCATCCATCAGGCCCATGCCGATGACGTAGGCGGCTTCCGTGTCGGAGGGCACGGTGCCCCCGACGTCGGCGACGGCCTGCTGGATGCAGTGCACGATGATCTGCGTCGAGTCGAAGAGGGTGCCGTCCCAATCGAAGGCGATCAGGTCAAACCGGCGCGGGCGGGAGGCGGGCATGGGCTATGAAATTCTGCAGTTCCGCGGGCAAAGGCGCGAGCAGCGCGACGCGTTCGCCCGTGGCCGGGTGATCGAACTGTAACCGCCACGCATGCAGGAACATGCGCTTGAGGCCCTGCTTCGCCAGCGTCTTGTTCAGCTCGAAGACGCCGTACTTGTCGTCGCCCGCGATCGGGTGGCCGGCGCTGGCCAGGTGCACGCGGATCTGGTGGGTGCGGCCGGTCTTGATGGTGACTTCGAGGAGGGTGAAGTCCCGGAATTTCTCCTGCACCTTCACCAGGCTGATCGCCCTCATCCCGTCCGGATCGTCCTTGCCCACCACCTTCACGCGCCGCTCGCCATCGGCCTGCAGGTACTTGTGCAGCGGCTGGTCGATGACCTTCTTGTTGGCCGGCCAGGCGCCGGTGACCAGCGCCAGGTAGGTCTTGCCGGTCTCGCGGTCACGGAACTGGTCCTGCAGCTTCGTGAGCGCCGAGCGCTTCTTGGCCACCAGCAGGATGCCGGAGGTCTCGCGGTCCAGCCGGTGCACGAGTTCCAGCAGCTTCGCCGCCGGCCGCGCCTGGCGCAACTGCTCGATCACCCCGAAGCTGACCCCGCTGCCTCCATGCACGGCCACGCCCGCGGGCTTGTCGATGGCCAGCACGTGGTCGTCTTCCAGCAGGATGGGAAATTCACGCGCCGGCGCCGGCTGGTCCGCCTTGGCCGCCACGCTCTCGGCGATGCGCACCGGCGGCAGCCGCACGACATCGCCCTCCTCCACCCGGGTGTCCGCCGCCGCCCGGCCTTTGTTCACCCGCACCTCGCCCGAACGGATGATCCGGTAGACGTGCGTTTTCGGCACGCCCTTGAGGATGCGGATGAGGAAATTGTCGAGGCGCTGGCCGGCGGATTCCTCCCCGACCACAAGAAACCGCACCTCCGCGCTTGCAGGAGGCGGGCGGCCCCCTATAATCTGTTTCACCAGGATACGCTGTAAGTGGTTGATTTGGCTGGCAGTTTAGTCCACGCCTCGCAACGCACGGGCCCTGGCAGGTCGATGCCACCGGCATCGTGCCGCGCAGATTCCGGGCCTGAGCCCGTCGTGGCGCGGCCGGTGCCGGCAGGGGCCGGCTCTTCGAAACACTGATACGGAATACGAAGTCCGCGAGCCCCCGGCTTGCGGACGGATCAAAGCGAGACAACGGTGCTGATGGTTCTCCTCCTGGCTTTCTGGCGCTGGCTGCTGCCCGCGCCCGCCATGCAGGTGCCATGGCTTCTCGACGGCGCCAATCCCACCGCTGCATTTGCGGTGCAGCGCCGTCGCCCACTCGCCCCCATCCCTGTGCCTTTGCGACGGTTGCTGAGCTAGACAGCTCGGCAGGCCGCGTCGCACTCCGGCAATTCCATTCGTTTCGAAGCGCCTGTCCGCATCGTGGGGCCTCCGCAGGGAGGCCGGCATGTTTGACGAGAAAAAGGTGACGCGATGAAGCGGATGCTGATCAACGCCACGCAGGCGGAGGAACGCCGGCTGGCGATCGTTGACGGGCAGAAACTGCTCGACTACGAAATCGAGATCGAGGGGCGCGAACAGCGCAAGGGCAACATCTACAAGGCGGTCGTGACGCGGGTGGAGCCTTCGCTCGAAGCCTGCTTCGTGGACTACGGCGAGGACCGCCACGGCTTCCTGCCGTTCAAGGAAATCTCCAAGCAGTACTTCGCCTCCGGCGTGTCGGTCTCGCAGGCCCGCATCAACGAAGCGATCAAGGAAGGCCAGGAACTGCTGGTCCAGGTGGAGAAGGAAGAGCGCGGCAACAAGGGCGCGGCACTCACCACCTTCATCTCGCTGGCCGGCCGCTACGTCGTGCTGATGCCGAACAACCCGCGCGGCGGCGGCGTCAGCCGGCGGATCGAGGGCGACGACCGGGCCGAGCTCAAGGAGAACATGGACCAGTTGGAATACCCCAACGGCATGTCCATCATCGCCCGCACCGCCGGCATCGGCCGCAGCGCCCCCGAGCTGCAGTGGGACCTGAACTACCTGCTGAAGCTCTGGACCGCCATCGAAGGCGCCTCCAAGGGCGGCAAGGGCGCCTACCTGATCTACCAGGAGTCGAGCCTCGTCATCCGTGCGATCCGTGACTACTTCAATCACGACATCGGCGACATCCTGATCGACACCGACGACATCTACGACCAGGCGCACCAGTTCATGGCGCACGTGATGCCGGAACACGCGGCCCGCGTGAAGCGCTATCGGGACGACGCACCGCTGTTCGCCCGCTTCCAGATCGAGCACCAGATCGAGTCGGCCTATGCCCGCGAGGTGAAGCTGCCGTCCGGCGGCGTGGTCGTCATTGACCATACTGAAGCGCTGGTGTCGATCGACGTCAACTCGGCGCGCGCCATCAAGGGCGGCGACATCGAGGAAACCGCGACGCGCACCAACCTGGAAGCGGCCGACGAAGTGGCCCGCCAGATGCGCCTGCGCGACCTCGGCGGCCTGATCGTCATCGACTTCATCGACATGGAAGAGTCGAAGAACCGCCGCGAAGTGGAAAACCGCCTGCGCGACGCGCTGCGGCAGGACCGCGCCCGGGTGCAGTTCGGCTCCATCAGCAAGTTCGGCCTGATGGAGATGAGCCGCCAGCGCCTGCGCCCGGCCCTGTCCGAAGGCGCCTCCATCCCCTGCCCGCGTTGCAGCGGCCACGGCCACATCCGCGACACCGAGAGCTCCGCCCTGCAGATCCTGCGGATCATCCAGGAAGAGTCGATGAAGGACGGCACGGCCGCCGTGCACGTGCAGGTGCCGGTGGAAGTGGCTTCGTTCCTGCTGAACGAGAAGCGCCCCGAGATCGCCAAGATCGAGATGAAGCAGCGCATCAACGTGCTGATGGTGCCGAACAAGACGCTCGAGACGCCGAACTACCGGCTGGAGCGCCTGAAGCACGACGACCCGCGCCTCGACAGCCTGCGCGCGAGCTACCACATGGCCGAGGAGATCGAAGACCCGACCGCCGTGACCCGCCGCTCGCACGAGCGCACCAACAAGCAGGAGCCGCTGATCAAGGGCGTGCTGCCCGACGCGCCCGCGCCGATGCCCGTCGCCAAGCCGCCGGTGCAGGAGCCGGTAGCCAAGGCGGCGCCCGCGCCGGCGCCCGCCCCCGCAGCCGCGCCGGTGCAGGCCCAGGCGCCGGCCGAGAAAGGTTTCTTCTCCTGGTTCAAGACCGTGCTCGGACTCGCGCCGACCGATCCGGCGCCCGTGCCCGCTGCAGCGCCCAGCGCCGCCGGCAGCAAGGAAGACAAGCGCGAGCCGCGCGTTGACGGCCGCGGCGAAAGCCGCAGCGACGGCCGCAGCGAAGGCAAGAGCGACGGCCGGCGCGACAGCCGCCGTGGCGGACGTGACCGCGGCCGCGACAGCCGCGGCAGCGACAGCCGCCGTGGCGGCGATGGCCGCCGAGAGGGCGAGAAGCGCGAACCGGTCGCCGCGAACGGCGAACAGTCCGCGCAGAAGCCCGAGGGCCAGCGCGACGCGCAGCGCAGCGACGGCCGCCGCAACGACCGCAGCCGCGGCGGTGACAGCCGGGGCGGCGACAGCCGTGGTGGTGACAGCCGTGGTGGCGACAGCCGCCAACGCGAGCAGCGCGAACCCCGCGAGGCGAGCGACCAGCGTGAGCCGCGGGAAGCGCGCGACAGCAGAGGCGAGCAGCGTGAGCCGCAATCGCGCGACAGCCGTGAGCCGCGCGAGTCCCGTGACAGCCGCGAGCCCCGCGAGTCGCGCGACAGCCGCGAGCCGCGCGAGGCGCGCCAGGCCCGTGACAACCGCGAGCCGCAGCAGCCCCAGCAGCCGCGCGAGAGCCGCGAAGGCCAGCCCCCGCGCGAAGGCCGCGACGACCGCGAGCCGGCTGAGAGCCGCGAGCGTTTCGAGGCGCGCCAGCGCCGCGAGACCGAACGGGCGGAGCGCGAGCGCCAGGAACTGCTGCAGCGCAATGCCGCAGGCGAAGGCGCGCCGGTGGAAGCCCAGGACGCCAGCAACGAAGGCGGCGCACCGCAGCAGCCGCGCCAGGACGCCCGGAGCGAGCGTGGCGATCGTGGCGACGGCCGGCGGCGCGAACGCTCGGAGCGTGGCGAACGCCGCGACGACCGTGGTCCGCGCGACGCCCAGCCTGCCGATGAAGGCGAAGCCATGGCCGGCGCCGCCGGCTCGGTCGGCGCGGTGACGGAATCGGCGGATGCGCAGCGTCCGCCCATGGCCGATCCGGTGCTGGAGTCGCACCTGCACTTCGACGAAGCGCGTCCCACCGAGGGCGGCGGCGACGAGGGCCGGCGCGACCGCCGTTCGCGTGACCGCTACGGCCGCGACCGCCGCGAACGGGGCGAGCGCGGCGACAGCCCGGTGCAGGTGGCCGACGTGGCGACCGGCGCGGAAGTGTCCCCGGCCGAACAGGAAGTGTTCGCCGGCCACGCGCCGTTGCCGCGCGAGCACCATGCCGGCAACGGCCAGGCGCGCGCGCAGCAGCCGGCCGCGGCCGCACCTTCGGCGCCCGCCGCCGGCGCTGCGCTGCCGCGCGTGCAGGCCTTCCAGCTGCCCGTCGATGACCTGAAGAACGTGGCGGAAGGTTCGGGCCTGCAGTGGGTGTTGTCGGATGCCGAGAAGATCGCCGCTGCGCAGGCAGCGATGGCAGCGGAGCCGAAGCCGGCGCACGTGCCGCGCGAGCGTCCGCCGGTGCAGGTGGCGGATGAAGGTCCGCTGGTGCTGGTGGAGACGAAGCGCGACCTGCGCAACCTGAACTTGCCGTTTTAAGAGAGCGGCAGGATGAAGAAAGGGCGCCTTCGGGCGCCCTTCTGTTTTTCGTCATCCCCGCGGAGGCGGGGATCCAGGGCATCCAAAAAGCCGGGGACGGACGCCCTGGATTCCCGCCTGCGCGGGAATGACGGTCAATCCCCCGCCGCCCGCTTCCACGCAAGCGCCGCGGCCGGCGCATCCTCGCGCTGCTCCGCCAGCTCGGCGAGCGCGCGCCAGGCATTGCGGTGCAGGGCCGCGTCCTGCAGGCCGAGCGCGGCCTGCGTCAGCAGCTGCTGAGCCTTGCCCCAGAGCTGCCGCCGCATGCAGGCCATGCCGGCCAGGTACTGCAGCGTCGCATCGCGCGGATTGGCCTTCTGCGCCGCCTCGATGCGAGCCAGCCAGGCGCCATCCAGCGAATCGAGCCCTTCTTCCAGCGCGCACACCAGCTTGACGCGCAGGCTGTCGGACAGGCCGGCCTGCGCCTCCCACACCGGCAGCAGCCAGTCGCGCGCCAGCCGGGCGTCGCCGCGCAGGGCCATGAGCCGCTGCGCCGCGTGGATAGCCACCTCCGGCACCAGCCGCTCCGCCGGCTCCAGCGAGCCCCACGCCCGCTGCAGCTGCGCGACGTCATAGGCCCCGTTCAACAGGTCGATGGCGAGGCCGCGCACGATGCTGAGCGCGGCCACGTCGGAGAACGCATGGTGCTTGGCGAGCAGGCGCGCCGTCTCCAGCGCTTCCATCGGCTGGCCCCCCTGCCGCGACGCGCGCAGCCGCGTGCGCAGCGCCACGGTGCGGCGTGCCGCGCCCTGCGGCAGGCTCCGGAGCAGTTCCATCGCCGCCTCGGGCTCGCGGTCTTCCAGCGCCCAGCGCGCCGCTCGCAGCACCGCGCCGTCGCGGGTGCCCTGCGCATCGCGCGCCGACGCCTGTTCCAGCGCGCCCTTCAAGTGCTCCTCGCGGGCGGCGCGATCCTGCAGCGCCTGCGAGCTCTCCGCGGCGAGGATGTGCGCGATGGCCCGCAGCTGCGCGCCGTTGGCCGGCTCGTGCCCGGACGCGGTGAGGGACGTTTCCTGCTGCAGCACCGCCTCGGCGGACTTGCGCGCGCGGATGTAGCGGCCGGCAAGCAGGTGCGAGATCGTGTCCAGCAGCAGGCCGTGGATGGCCCGTTCCTTCTGCTGGGTGCGCCAGCGCAGCGCCTGCCGCGGCAGGTCGAACAGCGCCGACAGCGCGCGCATGACGGCATGCAGGAAGAAGAAGGTCGCCACCAGCAGCAGCAGCACCAGGTTCAGCGAAAGATCGATGCGGTACGGCGGCCAGAACAGCGTGACGGAGCCCTGGTTGTTGCCGGCGAACAGCGCGACGGCGGCGGCCACGCCGAACAGCAACAGGAGCCACAGCGCGGAACCCATCGCTACTTCCCGGCGGACAGCGTGGCAATGGCTGCCAGCGTGTCGTTGACCCGCGGCACCTCCGCCGTGCGCACCTGCGCCTGCACCTGCTGCAGCTGGGTGGCCGCGGCCTGCGTGCGGCGGGACGCGGGATCGAAGTACTTGTTCAGCGCGGCGATCGCGGCGGCGAGGTCGGCGCGCGCGGTGTCGGTCTGGCGCGCCAGCAGCGACAGCCGCACGTTCAGCAGCTTCAGCTTGAGGTTCTCGCGCAGGAAGGTGGCCTGCTCGGGCGCCAGCAGCACGGCGTCCGGCTGGTCGATGCGGCTCACGCGCACCAGGCCCCGCGCCTCCTCCAGCAGGGTGTCGCGCGCGCGCTCCCACCACATGCCGCCCTGGGTCGTCGCCTTGCGCACCGGCTCGTTGAGGGCGCGGGCCGGCACCGCGTTCGCCACCGGCAGGTCGTCCACCTGCCGCACCACGTCGTCCAGCCGCGCCAGCAGCGCGGGCACGTCGGTGACGCTGGTGGAGCGGATCCGCTCGATGTCGCGGGCGATGGAGGCCCGCAGGCGCGCCAGCCGCGGCTGCGCGGCCCGGGCCAGGCGCTGCTCGGAGGTGCGCAGCTCCGCCAGCAGCGGCTCGGCGCTGCCGGTCAGCTGGGTCTGCTGCTGCGCCAGGCGCAAGGCCGAATCGATGTCGACCAGCAGGTTCTCGTCGCGCGAACGGGACAGGCTCTGGACCAGCTCCTCCACCTGCGTGCGCTGCAGCGCCACCTCCGACAGCCGCGTCTCCAGCACGGCCTGGCGGGCGGCGGCATCGCGGGCGATCTCCTGCGCCTGGCGGGCCAGCGTGCGCGCCTCGATGGCATTGGCGGCGCTGTCGGTGGTCTGCCGCGCCAGCTGCTCCTGGATGGACGACAGCCGCTGCCACAGCATCACGCTGGACAGCAGGCCCGCGCCCGCGAGCAGCGCCAGCACCAGCAGCACCGCGCGCGACAGGGCGCTGCTGCGCGGCGGGAACGGCCCCGGCACCGTGGTCGCCACCGGCAACGCCGGCTGCAGCTCGGGCGGAGGGGACGGAGGCAGGGAACTCATCGGCCGGATTCTATCGACGCCACCACGTCCTCGAAGGCTGGACGGGATGCCAGCACGGTCGCGAAACCGAGAGCGCGGACCGATTGCACGATGCGGGGGTGGGTCGCGACCGCCCGCGCCCGCGACCAGTCCTGCGCCGGCAGCAGCGTGGCGAGGTTGCGCGCCGCCTCCGAGCTGCTGAAGAGCCACCACGAGCCGTCGCCGGCGGCGCGGCTGGCCTGCTGTACTTCGGCATCGCTCCATGCGGGAAGCTCGCGCCGGTAGGCCGCCACGTGGTCGACCCGGGCGCCCGCCGCGGCGGCCTGCTGCGCGAGCCATTCGCGTCCCTGGCTGCGGCCGGCGGCGTCGGCGCCGCGGACCACCAGCAGGCGGTCGCCGGGCCGCAACTGGCCGGCCACCTGTTCCCAGAGCGATTCGGAATCGAACTGGCCGGCATCGGCGGCCGGCGCATCGATGCGCGCGGGCGCGACGCCCGCGGCCAGCAGCGCCTCGCGCGTCGCCGGGCCGGGGGCCCAGGCGCGCGCGCGCGCGAACGTCGGCGCGGCGTCGAAGAAGCCCTGAACCGCGTTGGCGCTGACGAACATCACCGCCGCATGGTCGTCGGCCTGCGCCGCCGCCTGCTGCAAAGCCTGCGCGTCGGGCGCGGGGCCGATGGCGATGAGGGGCAGCACCAGCGGCTCGAAGCCGCGCCCGCGCAACTGGTCGGCCCAACGCAGTGCATCCTGCGCCGGCCGGGTGACGACCACCGCCATCGGGCGGCTCAGCGGGCGCCGCCCGCGCGCAGGCGCGCCGCGACGGCCTCGCCCAGCGCCGCCGCCTGGCCCAGGTCCGCCACGACGTCGGCGGAACGGGCGCGCACCAGCACGCCGGGCTGTTCGGGGTCGCCCCAGGCCGCGGACAGCTGCAGGTACTCGCCGTCGAAGGTGGCGTAGGCCGCCAGCGGCATGGAGCAGCTGCCGCCCATGGCACGGCTGACCGCCCGCTCGGCGGCCACGCACAGCCAGGTGGTCTGGTGCACCAGGGGCGCGAGCGCCGCCGCGACGTCGGGCCGCTGCGTGCGCACCTCGATGCCCAGCGCGCCCTGCCCCGCCGCCGGCAGCATGTCCGCCGGCTCGAACACCTGCCGGATGCGCGCGGCCAGGCCCAGCCGCTTCAGGCCCGCGGCGGCCAGCACGATGGCGTCGTACTGCCCGTCGTCCAGCTTGCGCAGGCGCGTGTCCAGGTTGCCGCGCAGCGGCTCGATCTTCAGGTCCGGCCGCAAGGCGCGCAGCAGCACCACGCGGCGCAGGCTGGAGGTGCCGACCACCGCGCCCTGCGGCAGGTCGGCCAGCTGCCCGAACCGGTTGGAGACCAGCGCATCGCGCGGGTCCTCGCGCTCCATCACGCAGGCGAGCTCGAAGCCCTCCGGCAGCTCCATCGGCACGTCCTTCAGGGAGTGCACCGCCAGGTCCGCCCGGCCTTCTTCCAGCGCCGTCTCCAGCTCCTTGACGAACAGCCCCTTGCCCCCGACCTTGCTGAGGGCGCGGTCCAGGATCTGGTCGCCCTTGGTGGTCATACCGAGCAGCGCCACGCCGTGGCCATGCTGCGCCAGCAAGGCCTTGACGTGTTCGGCCTGCCAGAGGGCCAGCCGGCTTTCGCGCGTGGCGATGGTGAACTGGCTCACTTCGTAACCCGCATGTCATCCTTCGAGGGGAAGGTCGATGCTAGCATCCCCTCGCCCCCCTACGGAACACCGCATGCCGCCCACCGAGCAGGCCCCCGCGCGCCGCGCGAAGGAAAACGAGCGCCCCCTGCTGGAGGACATCCGGCTGCTGGGCCGCATCCTCGGCGACGCCATCCGCGAACAGGAAGGCGTGGAGACCTTCGAGCTGGTCGAGCGCATCCGCAAGCTGTCGGTCGCCTTCCGCCGCGACGCCGACCACGAGGCCGACCGGGCGCTGAAGTCCTTGCTGAAATCCCTGTCCGGCGACGAAGCGGTGCGGGTGATCCGCGCGTTCACCTACTTCAGCCACCTGGCCAACCTGGCCGAGGACCGCCACCACATCCGCCGGCGCGAGGTGCACGAGCGCGCCGGCGACCAGCAGGAAGGCAGCATCGAGGTGGCGCTCGCACGGCTGCGCTGGGCCGGCATCAACGCGCGCGCCGTGTCGCAGGCGCTGGCCCACGCCTACCTGTCGCCGGTGCTCACAGCCCACCCGACCGAGGTGCAGCGCAAGAGCATCCTGGACGCCGAACGCGACATCGCGCGGCTGCTCACCGAGCGCGACGAGGTCCGCGCGCGCGCGCAGCCGCGCGACGCCCTCGCGCCGAAGGAACTGGCCGCCAACGAGGCGCAGATCCGGGCCCGCGTGCAGCAGCTGTGGCAGACGCGGCTGCTGCGCTTCACCAAGCTGACCGTGGCCGACGAGATCGAAACGTCCCTCAGCTACTACGAGGCGACCTTCCTGCGGCAGATCCCCAAGCTGTACGGCCAGCTCGAACAGGAGCTCGGCCAGCAGCCGGTGGCGAGCTTCCTGCGCATGGGACAGTGGATCGGCGGCGACCGCGACGGCAACCCGAACGTCACCGCGCAGACGCTGGAATACGCGCTGCGCCGGCAGTGCGAAGTGGCGCTGCGCCACTACCTGACGGAGCTGTTCTGGCTGGGCAGCGACCTCTCCATCTCGGCGATGCTGGTGAAGGTGACGCCGGCGATGCAGGCGCTGGCCGACGCCTCGCCCGACCGCGGCGAGCACCGGCAGGACGAGCCCTACCGGCGCGCGGTGACCGGCATGTATGCGCGGCTGGCCGCCACGCTGAAGGAATTCACCGGCGGCGACGCGGCCCGCCACGCGGTGCCGCCGCAGAACCCGTACCTGCGCGCCGAGGACCTGCTGGCCGACCTGCGCACCCTGCGCGACTCGCTGCTCGCGCACCACGGCGCGGCGATGGTGCAGCAAAGGCTGAAGCCGCTGATCCGCGCGGTGGAGGTGTTCGGCTTCCACCTGGCCACCGTCGACCTGCGGCAGAACTCGGAACAGCACGAGGAAGTGGTCGCCGAGCTGCTGGCGGTGGCGCGGGTCGAACCCGGCTACCGCGCCCTCGACGAAGGGGGCAAGCGCGCGGTGCTGCTGCGGCTGCTGTCCGATGCGCGGCCGCTGCGCGTGCTGGGCCACGGCTACTCCGAGCACGCGCGCAAGGAGCTGGCGATCTTCGAAGCCGCCGTGCGGCTGCGCGCGCGCTATGGCGCGCAGGCGATCCGCCACTACATCATCAGCCACACCGAGGCGGTCAGCGACCTGCTGGAGGTCATGCTGCTGCAAAAGGAAGTGGGGCTGCTGCACGGCACCCTGGACGGCCACGCCACCAACGACCTGATCGTGGTGCCGCTGTTCGAGACCATCGAGGACCTGCGCCAGGCCGCGCCGATCATGCGCGAGTTCTATGCGCTGCCCGGCGTGGCGAAGATGATGCAGCGCTCCGGCGCCGAGCAGGACATCATGCTCGGCTACAGCGACAGCAACAAGGACGGCGGCATCTTCACCAGCAACTGGGAGCTGTACCGCGCGGAGATCGCGCTGGTGGACCTGTTCGACCAGCTCTCCAATTCCCACGACATCCAGCTGCGCCTGTTCCACGGCCGCGGCGGCACCGTCGGGCGCGGCGGCGGCCCGAGCTACCAGGCGATCCTGGCGCAGCCCCCGGGCACGGTGCGCGGGCAGATCCGCCTGACCGAGCAGGGCGAAGTGATCGCGTCGAAGTACGCCAACCCGGAGATCGGCCGCCGCAACCTGGAAACGCTGGTGGCCGCCACGCTGGAAGCCACGCTGCTGCAGCCGACCAAGCCGGCGACCAAGGCCTTCCTGCAGGCCGCCGAAACCCTGTCGCAGGCCAGCATGAAGGCGTATCGCGCGCTCGTGTACGAGACCCCGGGCTTCGTCGACTACTTCTTCAACGCCACGCCGATCCGCGAGATCGCGGAGCTGAACATCGGATCGCGCCCGGCATCGCGCAAGGCTTCGCAGCGCATCGAGGACCTGCGCGCCATCCCCTGGAGCTTCAGCTGGGGCCAATGCCGACTGACGTTGCCGGGCTGGTTCGGCTTCGGCTCCGCCGTGCAGGACTTCCTGGGCGAGCCGGGCGCGCAACGCAAGGAAGCGGTGGCGCTGCTGCAGAAGATGTACCGGCACTGGCCCTTCTTCCGCGCCTTGCTGTCGAACATGGACATGGTGCTGGCCAAGAGCGACCTGGCGCTGGCCTCCCGCTACTCGGAGCTGGTGCCGGACGCGCGCCTGCGCCGCCGCATCTTCGGCCAGATCGAGGCCGAGTGGCAGCGCACCGTGGACGCGCTGGCCCTGATCAGCGGCGACAAGCAGCGGCTGGCCAGCAATGCCGCGCTGGCCCGCTCGATCCGCCATCGCTTCCCCTACATCGACCCCCTGCATCACCTGCAGGTCGAGCTGGTGCGGCGCTGGCGCCAGGGGCAGGCGGATGAGCGCGCCCGGCGCGGCATCCACCTGGCCATCAACGGCATCGCGGCCGGGCTGCGCAACACCGGCTGAGCGCGCCCGCCTACAGGTGTTGTCCGGCGCGGCATAGGACGGCTCCTATGCCTCATCGGCGGGCACGCCGCTCCGGAATCGGACCCCGCCGAGGCACGGATTCAGCAATGGCTGATCGCGGCGACCCGGGCGGTCGCCGATAGTGGACTCAAGCCACCAGGCAGATCCACCAGGAGACGCAAATGATGCAATCCACCGCCGCCAGCCAGTTCCAGCTCTGCTTCCGCTCGCTGTTCCACGAGGGCCGGGGCTTCGCATTCCCGTGCGACCCGGAAGGCCACGTGGACCTGGACGGCATGAGCGAGCGCGCCCGCAACAACTACTTCTACGCCCGGGCGATGGTGGGCCGGGAACTGTCCGTCCCCGCCGTCGAAAACCCGCTGCACTGAGCGGCGCGAGGCGCGGCGGCGCCGTTCAGCGGTAGAACGGCTCCACCTTCCCCTTGAGCTTGATCATCAGCGGCTGGCCCTTGCGGTCGACCGTCTTGCCGGCCGGGACGCGGATCCAGCCTTCGCTGATGCAGTACTCCTCCACGTCGTCGCGCTCCTGGCCATTGAAGCGGATGCCGACGTCGTGTTCGAAGAGGGCAGCCACGTGGTGGGGGCTGCGCGGGTCGATCGAGAGGCGGTCCGGCAGCGGGGGCAGGGAATTGGGATCGGTCATGCCCCCTATTGTCACGTCCCCAGCAGCTCTCCCACCGGCTTGAGGTCGTCGACCCGGTCGCACACCGCCTTGACCGCCATGAGGATGGGAATGCCGAGCAGCAGCCCCCACACCCCCCACAGCCAGCCCCAGGCCAGCACGCCGATGAACACGGCCACCGGGTTCATGCTGCTGGCCTTGCTGGTGGCCCAGGGGACCAGCAGGTAGCCCTCGATGGTGTTGATCAGCAGGGAGCTCCCTCCCACCAGCAACGCCATGTTCATGGTGCCGAATTGCAGGAAGGCCACCAGGGCCGCGCCGGCGGTGACGGCCACCGACCCGACGTAGGGAACCAGGTTCAGCACGCCGGCCGCCACGCCCCACACCGCCGCGTACTCGAGCCCGAAGAGGGCGAAGGTGATGCCGGTGGCCACGCCGACGCCGACGCTCGCCAGCAGTTGCACCAGCATGTAGCGCTGCATCTGGGAGTTGATCTCGTCCAGCGCCTGCACCGTCAGCTTCTTCTCGGCCAGGCCCGGCCCGGCGATCTTCACCAGCTTGCGCCGGAACGTGTCGCCGGAGATCAGCATGAAATACGTGAGGAAGGTGACCATGATGGTCTGGCCGATCACGCTGACCAGGCCGATGGTCCCCGTCCAGAGGTGGTCGCGCAGGTCGAAACGGGGCTTTTCCACGATGACCCGGGAGACGCCCCGGGTCGCGGGCGCGTTGGCGGCCCCGGCTTCGTCGGCCGCCTTCTGCAGCTCGGCGGCGGCCTTCTGCACCGTTTCGAGCGTGCTGGGCTCCGACTTCTTGGCGACGCGTTCGCGGTTGAGCGAGTCGCGCAGCTTGCGGGCGGCCTCCGGCAGCGAGGTGACCAGCTCGTTGGCGTCGTCGGCCAGCGAATACACGGCGGCGCCCATGCCGCCGAGGATGCCCAGGATCAGCACGGCGGCGCTCAGGCTGCGCGGCACCCTGCGCCGGTGCAGCCAGTCCACCAGCGGGGACAGCGCGTAGCTGAAGACGAGGCCGACCATGAGCGGGATGAAGAAGCCGCTGGCCCAGCGCAGCACCGCCAGCATGGCCAGCACCGTCAGCACCACCAGCGTCATGCTGCGCGCCGTTTGCGGCAGGTGCAGCAGCACGTGCGGAGGCGCGTGGGGATCGACCGGCGTGCGCGGCAGGTCGTCGATATCGGATGGGTCCGGACTCACTGTGTATTCATTCCTTCGCGAGCTCCGGTGGCGGTGGCGCGGTCAGCTGGCCAGCGCCTCCCGCACGGCGCTCAGTTGCCGGCGCGACACCGCCAGGGACTCTTCCACCCCGTTCAGGCGCACCGCCCAGCCCTCGCCCTCCTCGGCGTCGAAATGCTTTTCCAGCGCCCGCACGGCGCGGCGCGAAACCAGCGCATTGCGGTGCACGCGCAGGAACTGCGTTCCGTGACGGTCCTCGAGGTCGCTGAGCGAACCGTCCAGAATATAGCTCCTGGCCGCGGTGCGCACGGTGATGTACTTGAGTTCGGCCTTGAAATAGAGCACTTCGGTCACGGGCACGCGCTCGGTGCGGCCGCGGTCCTGGATCACCAGCACCTCCTGCTCGGACTCGCCGGCGCCCAGGCGGCCCATGCGCGACTTCTCGATGCGCGCCAGCGCGGTCTGCAGCCGCTCCAGCCGCACGGGCTTGGTCAGGTAGTCGACCGCCTCCAGCTCGAAGGCAGCCACCGCGTGCTCCGCGTAGGCGGTGACGAAGACCACCGGCGGCGGCTCCGGCAGGGTGCGGATCACCTGCGCGAGCGCCAGGCCGTCGGCCCCCGGCATGTGGATGTCCAGCAACACACCGTCGAAAGCCTGTCGTCGCAGGTGCTCCATGGCCTGGGCGGCGTTGGCCGCCTCGGCCGCGATCTCCGCGGTCGGCTCCGTGCAGTCCGCCAGGAGCGTGCGCACGCGCGAGCGCGCCAGCGGCTCGTCATCGACCACAAGCATCTTCAGGCCCATCTCTTCCTCCGTCCGTTGTCATGCGGGGACTTCCATCCGCACCTGGTACAGCCCGTCGATCAATGCCGTCTGGAACTGTGCCTCCACGTCGTGCAGCAGCCGCAAGCGGTCCCGCACGTTGTCCTGTGCCACGCCATGCCCGGGCCGTCCCTGCCCGGAAGGCACCGTGTTGGTGACCTTGATCACCACCACGCTCCCCCTCTTCTGGGTGGAGACCTTCACGTCCGCCCCGGTCGGACTCGGCTCCACGCCGTGCTTGACCGCATTCTCCACCAACGGCTGCAAAAACAATGCAGGCACTTTCGCGCTGCCGGTTCGCGGGTCGATCGCCCACTCCACGCGCAGCCGTTCGCCGAAGCGCACCTGCTCGATCGCCAGGTAGTGGCGCGCCAGCTGCACCTCCTCGGACAGGGTGACGGATTCGTCCTTGCTCACGAGCGCGTGCCGGAACAGCTCGCTCAGGTCCTCCAGCAGCGCCTCGGCGCGGCGCGGGTCCTCCCGCACCAGGGCGATGGCGCTGTTCAGGCTGTTGAACAGGAAGTGGGGACGGATGCGCGCCTGCAGTTCGGCGAGGCGGGCGATCGTCTCCGCCGGCAGCCTTCCCTTGGAGCGCAGGACCAGGGCGGCCACCAGGACCGCCGACAGCAGGGCGCCGGCGGCGGCCGATGCGAGCCAGGGCGCCTGCGTGGTGGAAGTGACCAGGGCGATCAGTCCGCAGCCATAGATGCCGGCGACCGCGCCGAGGACGACGCCGACGGCCTGCTGCGCGGGCGCCTTCAGGCGCGCCAGCAGCCGCTTGCTGCTGCAGGTGACCACCAGCCAGCCCAGGGTGCCGGGCAGCGCCGCGCCGGAAAGATAGGCGAGGCGCTCCGCCCATTCCATCGGGCCGCCGCCGCCGAACAGGGCGCCCACGGCCATCACCGTCTCGACGAACAGCACGGCGCGCAGCACCACCCCGAGCTGGCAGGCGTCGAACAGCAGGTGGGCGCGCGGCTTGGCCGGTCGCCGGGTGTCGCGGGACAGCTCCTGGAACGCGGATAATAGTTGTTCGTCGTTCATCTGGCAGCGGGTAGCGCAGGCCGCGTTGACGGGCCTCCTCGGGCCCCATTATTCGTGAATCGACGCGTTAGTTTTAAGTTTTCTTTTCCCGCACCCGTGCACCCCCTATGAGCCAACTCGATCAGAAATCCCAGGCCTGGTCCGCCCTCTTCAGCGAGCCCATGAGCGACCTGGTCAAGCGCTACACGGCCAGCGTCTTCTTCGACAAGAGGCTGGCGCAGGCGGACATCGCGGGCTCGCTGGCGCACGCCGCGATGCTCGAGCGCCAGGGCGTGATCTCCGCCGGCGACCTGGCGGACATCCGCCGCGGCATGGCGCAGATCCTGGGTGAAGTCGAATCCGGCGCCTTCGAGTGGAAACTGGATCTGGAAGACGTGCACCTGAACATCGAGGCCCGCCTCACCCAGCTGGTGGGGGACGCCGGCAAGCGCCTGCACACCGGGCGCAGCCGCAACGACCAGGTGGCCACCGACGTGCGCCTGTGGCTGCGCGGCGAGATCGACCTGATAGCGGACCTGCTCACGGCGCTGCAGAAGGCGCTGCTCGGACTGGCCGAGAAGAACGCCGACGTCGTGATGCCCGGCTTCACCCACCTGCAGGTGGCGCAGCCCGTGAGCTTCGGCCACCACATGCTGGCCTACGTGGAAATGTTCTCCCGCGACCACGAGCGCATGCTGGACGTGCGCAAGCGCGTCAACCGCCTGCCCCTGGGCGCGGCGGCGCTGGCGGGCACCACGTATCCGCTGGACCGCGAGTCGGTCGCGGCCGAACTGGGCATGGACGGCGTCTGCCAGAACTCGGAAGAACTGATCCTGTGGATGTCGCAGAACTTCGGCTTCATCCGCATCGCCGACCGCTTCACCACCGGCTCGTCGATCATGCCGCAGAAGAAGAACCCCGACGTGCCGGAACTGGCGCGCGGCAAGACCGGCCGGGTGGTGGGACACCTCATGGGCCTCATCACGCTGATGAAGGGCCAGCCCCTGGCCTACAACAAGGACAACCAGGAGGACAAGGAGCCCTTGTTCGACACGGTCGACACGCTGAAGGACACGCTGCGCATCTTCGCCGAGATGGCCGAGGGCATCACCGTGCAGCCGCAGGCGATGGAACAGGCGGCGCTGAAAGGCTACGCCACCGCCACCGACCTGGCCGACTACCTGGTGAAGAAGGGGCTGCCCTTCCGCGATGCGCACGAAACGGTGGCGCACGCCGTCAAGGCGGCGGTGTCGCACAACTGCGACCTCGGCGAGCTGCCGCTGGCGGTGCTGCAGCAGTTCAACCCGTCGATCCAGAAGGACGTGTACGACGCCCTGTCCCTGCGCGGCTCGCTCAACGCGCGCAGCACGCTGGGCGGCACCGCCCCCGCCCAGGTGCGCGCGCAGATCGCGCGCCACCGCGCCCGGCTGGGCACCTGAAGAAATCCAAAGAGGAGACGCGACCTTGCCCGTGATCACCAACATCGAGGACCTGCGGGTCCTCGCGCAAAAGCGCGTGCCGCGCATGTTCTACGACTACGCCGATTCCGGCTCGTGGACCGAGAGCACCTATCGCGCCAACGAGGCGGACTTCAACCGCATCCTGCTGCGCCAGCGGGTCGCCGTGAACATGGAAAGCCGCAGCCTGCGCACCACCATGGTCGGCCAGGACGTCGCCATGCCGGTCGCCATCGCGCCCACCGGCCTCACCGGCATGCAGCACGCCGACGGCGAGATCCTGGCGGCGAAGGCGGCCAAGAAGATGGGCATTCCCTTCACGCTGTCCACCATGAGCATCTGCTCGATCGAGGACATCGCGGAGGCCACCGGGCGCCACCCTTTCTGGTTCCAGCTGTACGTGATGCGGGACCGCGACTTCATCGAGCGCCTGATCGACCGCGCCAAGGCGGCGGCCTGCTCCGCCCTGGTGGTGACGCTGGACCTGCAGATCATCGGGCAGCGCCACAAGGACCTGAAGAACGGCCTCTCGGCGCCGCCCAAGATGACGATCGCCAACCTGCTGAACCTGGCGAGCAAGCCGCGCTGGTGCCTCGGCATGCTGGGCACGCAGCGCCGCCAGTTCGGCAACATCGTCGGCCACGTCAAGGGCGTGGAGAACATGGGCTCGCTGTCGGAGTGGACGGCCAAGCAGTTCGACCCGCGCCTGTCGTGGGCCGACATCGAGTGGATCAAGAACCGCTGGGGCGGCAAGCTGATCTTGAAGGGCGTGCAGGACGTGGAGGACGCGCGGCTGGCCGCGGACTCCGGCGCCGACGCCGTGATCGTCTCCAACCACGGCGGCCGCCAGCTCGATGGCGCGCCCTCCTCCATCTCCGCCCTGCCCTCGATCGTGGAGGCGGTGGGCCACCGCATGGAGGTGCACATGGACGGCGGCATCCGCTCCGGCCAGCACGTGCTGAAGGCGGTCGCCCTCGGCGCCAAGGGCACCTACATCGGCCGGGCGATGCTGTACGGCCTGGGCGCGATGGGCCAGGAGGGCGTGGAGCGCGCGCTGGAGATCATCCGCAACGAGCTGGATCTCTCGATGGCCTTCTGCGGCCGCACCGACATCCGCGACGTCGACAAGAGCATCCTGCTGCCGGGGACGTACTGATAGACGAAAGACAGGACAGCCGGACGCAAAAGTCGCGAAGGTTTCGCAAAAGTCGCAAAAGGAATCCAGGAAAAGTCTTCGGATTTCCTTTTGCGGTTTTTGCGTAGTTTTTGCGACTTTTGCGTCCGGTCTTCCGTATTCCCGCTGCGCGGCACAATCGATTCGTGAGTCCCCAGCGCCGCATCGCCCACCTGGACATGGACGCGTTCTTCGCGTCCGTCGAGCTCCTGCGCTACCCCCAACTCAAGGGACTGCCGGTGGTGATCGGCGGCGGCCGCCGCCGGGTGGACGAACTGCTGCTGCAGCGCCACGCCGGCCGCGAACTCCGGCACATCCCGGTGGAAGACTTTCCGCTGCTCAAGGACTACGCGGGCCGCGGGGTGATCACCACCGCCACCTACCCGGCGCGCCAATTCGGCGTGGGCTCGGCGATGGGCATGATGAAGGCGGCCAGGCTGTGCCCGCAGGCGATCGTGCTGCCGGTGGACTTCGACGAGGTCCGCCGCATCTCGCGCACCTTCAAGGGGATCATCCGCGACATCGCGCCGGTGGTCGAGGACCGCGGCATCGACGAGGTGTACATCGACTTCACCGAGGTGCCGGGCGGCCAGCGCGAGGGCGGCCGCGTGCTGGCCCGCCTGATCCAGAAGGCCATCGTCGACGCCACCGGGCTGACCTGCTCGATCGGGGTGGCGCCGAACAAGCTGATCGCCAAGATGGCGAGCGAGTTCAACAAGCCCAACGGCATCTCGATCGTCTGGCCGGAGGACGTGCAGACGAAGATCTGGCCGCTGGCGGTGCGCAAGATCAACGGCATCGGCCCCAAGTCCGAGGCCAGGCTGCACAAGCTGCACCTGCACACCATCGGCGACATCGCCGCGCAGTCGCGCGAATGGCTGGTGGACAACTTCGGCCAGGCCTATGGCGCCTGGATGCACGACGCCGCCTGGGGCCGCGACGACCGCCCCGTGGTGACCGAGAGCGAACCGGTCTCCATGAGCCGGGAAACCACCTTCGACCGCGACCTGCACGCGGTGCGCGACCGCGCCGAGCTGGGCGCGATCTTCACCGACCTGTGCACGCGCGTCGCCGAGGACCTGCGGCGCAAGGGCTACGTGGGCAAGACCATCGGCATCAAGCTGCGCTACGACGACTTCCGCACGGCGACGCGCGACCACACGCTGGAGCAGTACACGGCGGATGCGGCCACCATCCGCAAGGCCGCCGGCCAGTGCCTCAAGCGCGTCGACCTCGGGCAGCGGCTGCGCCTGCTCGGCGTGCGCGTCGGCAAGCTGGCCCGGGCCGACGCCGTCCCGCCGCCGACCCCGGCCCCGGCCGCGCATGTGGCGGAATTCACGCCGGACCTGTTCCACCCGGCCGGCGCCTCGGCCGACAGCCCCGTACGTCGGACGTCCGATTGACCCTTCCTGACGCGGAACTTACATTGGTCGCAAGCCCCCCACCGGGAGGCGCCGGGAGCAGACCATGGACCTGGACGCATTGCAGCGCATCAAGAAATGGCACGTGGCGCACCAGCAGGACCACCCCGTCGAGTACCACATCTGGGACGCGATGCTGGTGCTGTGGGTGATGGGCTGGGTGGGCTGGCTGCCCGCCCTCACCTTCGGCGCCTGGTGGGCCGTCCCGCTGCTTGCCTTCGCCATGTCCGCGCCGTCGCTCTACGTCGCCTGGCGCGCCAGGGCGCACCGGCAGCGGCGCCTGCGCTGCGACTGGCTCGCGGTGCGCTGAGCCCGCAGCCTATTGCCGGGCGTTGCGCACGTTGGCCGGCAAGGCCATGGGATGGCTGGTGCGCAGCGGGTTGATGTCCAGCCCGCCGCGACGCGTGTAGCGCGCATACACCGCCAGCTTCGACGGCTTGCAGCGCCGCCAGATGTCCATGAACACACGCTCCACGCATTGCTCGTGGAACTCGTTGTGGTTGCGAAAGCTCACCAGGTAGCGCAGCAGCCCGCCCTGGTCGATCTGCGGCCCGCTGTAGCGGATCTGCACGCTGCCCCAGTCGGGCTGGCCCGTCACCAGGCAGTTGCTCTTGAGCAGGTTGCTGGTCAGCGTTTCCTCCACCGGCTGTTCGTCCTGCGCCGCGCGCAGCAATTCCGGCGCGGGGGTGTATTGCGTGCACTCGATGTCCAGCCGGTCGAGGCTCAAGCCGTCGAGCTCGTGCACCGGCTCCCGGTCGAACGCTTCCGGCAGCAGCAGCCGCACGCCGACCGTGCCCGGCGCCGGTGCGCCCCGCCAGACCGCCTCGCTCAGGTCGGCGCGGATGCGCTCGCGCACCTGGTCGGCGCTGTCGAAGGGCTCGCTGTTGAAGCTGCCCAGGTAGAGCTTGAGCGACTTGCTCTCGATGATGTTCGGCGTCTCGCAGGGGATGGTGAAGTGGCCGATGGCCACCTGCGGCTTGCCGCGCCGGTTGAGCCAGCTCAGCTCGAACGCCGTCCAGAGATCGGCGCCGAAGAAGGGCAGCGCGCCGGCGAGCCCCAGTTCCTCGCGCTTGGGCGCGCGGGCCAGCGGATACAGCAGGCTGGCGTCGTAGCGGTCGGCATAGCTGACCGGCTTGCCCAGCTGCGACTGGTCGGGAGAATTCATGGCCAGCCCTACTCGAAGCGGCGCTCGCGCATCCACTTGGTGGCGATCCACTTCTCGCCCTCCAGCACCGGAGAGCCCCCGTGCAGGGTGCGGGTGGAAGGATGGGGCCGCTCGTAGCTGAAGAAGACGGCGTTGCCGCGCTTGGGAGCGACCTCGAGGTGGACGTCGGGAAACACGGTGCCGCCGCCCTTGGCAGGCTCGGCCAGGTACATCACGATGGTGCCCACCCGCTGGCCGCCGCGCTTGAGGATGGTGGGCGTGCCGGGCTCGGCGGGGTCGAAGTAGTCGTAGTGCGGCTTGTACTCGGCGCCGGGGCCGTACTGGAGGATCTGCAGACCTTCGCCGTTCTCCTCGGGCCAGTTCACCAGCGCCGCCAGGCGCCGCTCGATGCGGCGCACCAGCTCGGATTCGCCGCGCTGGAAGAACATGCCGTTGCTGGTGCGGTCGGCGTTGACTTCCTCGCCACCGGTCTTGGTGGCCACGGTCAGCGAGCGCGCCAGGCGCGGCCGCGCCAGCGCGATCAGCTGCTCGCATTCCTCGTCGGACAGCACCCCCCCGAACACCACCACCCGCGGGTCGGCCATGGTCTGCAGCACGGCGACGCGGCGGTCGCCGGTGTCGATGTACAGGGGAGACTCGTCCAGCTGCGGCTCCGGCACCGGCACCGCCGGCGGCAGGCCCTTGGCCACCGCCTGGCTTTCCACGTGGACGCGCAGCGTTTCCTCCATCGCCTCCACGGCGACGTCCTCGTTCCAGCCCGAGGCCAGCATCGCCTTCAGCACGGACTGCGCGCTGTGGCCGGCCTGCGCCTGTTCGATGATCCACTGCCGCAATTGCGGCGTCACCTGCTGCGTCGTGCCTGTCGTACTCATGGTTCCGTCCTTCGCCTGAACACCAGCCGCTCGGGCTGCGAGGCCGCGGGGTCGAAGGCATAGCCCTCGAGGTCGAAAGCTTCCAGCCTGCGAGGCGTTTCGACCCGCTTCATGATGGCATACCGCGCCATCAGCCCGCGCGCCTTCTTGGCGGAAAAACTCACGATCTTCCAGCCGCCGGGCTTCCATTCCTCGAACACGATGTCGACCACGCGCGCCTTGAGGGCCTCGCGGTCGACCGCCTTGAAGTATTCCTGCGACGCCAGGTTGATGACCACCGGGGTCTTGTCGGCCGCCAGCGTGGCGTTCAGGTGCTCGGCGATGCGGCTGCCCCAGTAGCGATAGAGGTTGGGCTTGCCGCCCACCTTGAGCGCCGTGCCCATCTCCAGCCGGTAGGGCTGCATCCAGTCCAGCGGCCGCAGCACGCCGTACAGGCCGCTGAGGATGCGCAGGTGCTGCTGCGCCCAGTCCAGGTCCGCCGGCGCCAGGTTGCGGGCCTGCAGCCCGTCGTAGACGTCGCCGTCGAAGGCCAGCACGGCCTGGCGGGCGTTGCGTTCGGTGAACTTGGGCGACCAGGCCTCGTAGCGGGCCGCGTTCAGCGCCGCCAACGGGTCGGAGATGTCCATCAGCGTGGCCAGCTGGCGCGGCGACTTGCGCCGCAACACCTCGATCAGCCGGGCGGAATCGTCCGGGAAGGCCGGCAACGTGTGGGGCAGCGGCGGCAGGGGCGACTGGTAATCGAGGGTCTTGGCGGGAGAAAGCAGGAACAGCATCGGGTGGGGTTCAGGAGCGCCAGGCGCGGCCCACCAGCCATTGGGCTGTTGCAACCGCCACGACGAGGGCGGCATAAGTCGCCATTTTCCCGTCCCGGCCGAACCACCAGAGCCCGGCGGCCAGCACCAGCACCCCGGTGACCGAATTGGCCAGCAGCGAGGCCCACCACCCGGGGCGCCGGGCCCCCGGCATGACGAGGCGCGCGCCCAGGGCGACGAGGACGGCGACGGCCAGCGCCGGCGCGGCGAAGCTGAGCAGGTGGACGAGGAAATCGAGGGGGTTCAAAGGCGGTTGATCCAGCTCAAGTGGGAATATCGAAGTCTCAAGTGCTTGATCTGGATCGAATTTTATAATCGGCGCCATGGCAGTCTGGGCATTGGGCATCAACCACACGACCGCTCCGCTGGATCTGCGGGGCCGGTTCGCGTTCGCGCTCGACCAGATCGCCCCCACGCTGCACTCGCTGCGCACGGACGTCGGCAACCGGCTGGGCCGCCAGCCCGAGGCCGCCATCCTGTCCACCTGCAACCGCACGGAGATCTACTGTGCCGGCGCGCAGAACGAGATCGACACCACGGTGGAATGGCTGGCGCAGTCCGGCCAGGTGAACCCGGCGTTGCTGCGCAGCCACTCCTATGCCCTGCACGACGCCAGCGTCGCGCGCCATGCCTTCCGCGTGGCCAGCGGGCTCGACTCCATGGTGCTGGGCGAAGCGCAGATCCTCGGCCAGCTCAAGGACGCGGTGCGGGTGGCGGAGGAAGCCGGCGCGCTGGGCTCCACCCTGAACCAGCTGTTCCAGCGCTCCTTCGCCGTGGCCAAGGAAGTGCGCACCTCCACCGAGATCGGCGCGCATTCCATCAGCATGTCGGCCGCGGCGGTGCGGCTGGCGGCGCAGCTGTTCGAGGACCTCACGCGCGTGAAGGTGCTGTTCGTCGGCGCCGGCGAGATGATCGAGCTGGCGGCGACCCATTTCGCCGCCCGCAGCCCCAAGGGCATCGCCATCGCCAACCGCACCCTGGAGCGCGGCGAGAAGCTGGCCGGGCGCTTCGGCGCCGAGACGATGCGGCTGGCGGACCTGCCGACGCGGCTGCACGAGTTCGACATCGTGGTCAGCTCCACGGCCAGCCAGCTGCCCATCATCGGGCTGGGCGCCGTCGAGCGCGCGCTGAAGGCGCGCAAGCACCGTCCGATGTTCATGGTCGACCTGGCCGTTCCGCGCGACATCGAGCCGGAGGTCAAGGAGCTGGAGGACGTCTACCTGTACACGGTGGACGACCTGGCGCACGTCGTGCAGAGCGGCCATGCCAACCGGCAGGCGGCCGTGGCGCAGGCCGAGGCGATCATCGACGCCGGCGTGCAGAGCTTCGTGCACTGGATGGACCAGCGCACGGCCGTTCCGCTGATCCAGCAGCTGCAGTCGCAGACGGACGAGTGGCGCGCGGTCGAACTGGCCCGCGCCCGCCGGATGCTGGCCAAGGGCGAGGACGTCGACGCGGTGCTGGAGGCCCTGTCGCGCGGCCTCACCCAGAAGATGCTGCACGGCCCCATGGCCGAACTGCGCACAGGCGACGCCGAAGCGCGCCAGCGCGCCACGCAGGCCATCGAGCACTTCTTCCTTCGCAAGGAGCGTTAGCGACGACCGTGGCGTGCGGCTTCCTTTTCTACGCAAAGGGCGCAAAAGCACGCAAAAGTCGCAAAAGGACATCCGAATTCCTTTTGCGATTTTCGGTCTCCCCTTTTTGCGTCTTTTGCGTCCTTCCCCGGTTCCCGTGAAACCCTTCCTCCGACAACAACTAGAACGCTTCCCGGTCCGCCTGCAGGAGCTCGACTTCTTCCTCGCGCAGCCCGAGGTGGTGAACGACATGGCGCGCTACCGCGAGATCACGCGGGAGCACGCGGAGGTGAGCCACGTCAACGGCGTGTTCCAGCGCTTCCTGCGGTGCGAAAGCGCCCTCGCGCAGGCGCGCGAGATGCTGGCAGACCCCGAGATGGCCGAGATGGCGCGCGAGGAGGTCGCCGCGCTGGAGCAGGAACTGCCCGCGCTGGAGGCGGAACTGCAGGCCCTGTTGCTGCCCAAGGACCCCGACGACGTCCGCAACACCTTCCTGGAAATCCGCGCCGGCACCGGCGGCGACGAATCGGCGCTGTTCGCCGGCGACCTGCTGCGCATGTACACGCGCTACGCCGAACGCCAGGGCTGGCGCACCGAGATCGTCAGCGAAAGCGAGGGCGAGGTCGGCGGCTACAAGGAAGTGGTGGTCCGCGTGGTCGGCGACGGCGCCTATGGCCGCCTGAAGTTCGAGTCCGGCGGCCACCGCGTGCAGCGCGTGCCGGCCACCGAGAACCAGGGCCGCATCCACACCAGCGCCTGCACCGTCGCCGCGCTGGCGGAGCCCGACGAGGCCGCGGCCGTGCAGATCAGTCCCGCCGACCTGCGCATCGACACCTACCGGGCCTCCGGCGCCGGCGGCCAGCACGTCAACAAGACCGACTCCGCGGTGCGCATCACGCACCTGCCCACGGGCATCGTGGCGGAGTGCCAGGACGACCGCTCGCAGCACCGCAACAAGGCCAAGGCCATGCAGGTGCTGGCGGCGCGCATCCAGGAGAAGGAGCGCTCCGAACGCGCCGCCAGGGAAGCCGCCACCCGCAAGGGCCTGATCGGCAGCGGCGACCGCTCCGACCGCATCCGCACCTACAACTTCCCGCAGGGGCGCATGACGGACCACCGCATCAACCTGACGCTGTACAAGCTGGGAGCGGTGATGGAAGGCGACATCGACGAAGTGATCCAGGCGCTGCTGCTGGCGCGCCGGGCCGAGCAGCTCGAGGAACTCGAGGTCGGCATGGGGGCCGCGCGCCAGTGATGCTGCGTGACGCGCTGGCGCGGGCCGCCACGCTGGGCGTGGCGCGGCTGGACGCGCAACTGCTGCTGCTGCACGTGCTGGGCCGGCCGGCCGGGGACCGCGGCTGGCTGATCGCGCACGACGACGATGTCCTGGGCGATTCCGGCTGGCAAAGCTATGCGGCCCTGTGCGGCCGGCGGGCGGACGGCGAGCCCCTCGCCTATCTCACCGGCGAGAAGGAATTCTTCGGGCTGCCGCTCGCCGTCGACGCCCGGGTGCTGGTGCCCCGGCCCGACACCGAGACCCTGGTGGAGTGGGCGCTGGCGGTGCTGCGCGACACCCCGTCCCCGCGCGTCGTCGACCTGGGCACCGGCAGCGGCGCCATCGCCCTGGCGATCCAGTCCGCGCGCCCGGATGCGCAGGTCGAGGCGGTGGACCGCAGCGCGGACGCCCTGGCCGTCGCCGGCGGCAACGCACGGCGGCTGGGGCTGCCCGTCGCCTTCCGGCAGGCCCACTGGCTGGAAGGCGCGGGGGTCTACGACCTGGTGGTCGGCAATCCGCCGTACGTGGCGGCCGCGGACCCGCACCTGCAGAGCCTGCACCACGAGCCGCTGTCGGCGCTGGCGGCCGGCCCCGAAGGGCTGGACGACCTGCGCGCCATCGTCGCGGCGGCGCCGGCCCACCTGCGCCCGGGCGGCTGGCTGTTGCTGGAGCACGGCCACGACCAGGCGCCGGCGGTCCGGGCGCTGCTCGCCGCGGCGGGCTTCACGGAGGTGGCCAGCCGCGACGACCTGGCGGGCATCGCCCGCTGTTCCGGCGGGCGCCGGCTTGAACTGGGATAATCGAACCCAACGTGAGGGCAGGACCAGCCAGCCCAGGAGAATCACCATGAGCGACGACCAGCAACGCATCGACGAACTCGTCAAGAACAGCGAGATCCTGCTGTTCATGAAGGGCAACGCCAGCTTTCCCATGTGCGGCTTCTCGGGCCGGGCCATCCAGATCCTGAAGGCCTGCGGCGTCGATCCCAAGCAGTTGAAGACCGTCAACGTGCTCGAGGACGACGGCATCCGCCAGGGCATCAAGGAATACAGCAACTGGCCGACCATCCCGCAGCTTTATGTTCGCGGCGAATTCGTCGGCGGCTCGGACATCATGATGGAGATGTACCAGAGCGGTGAACTGCAGCAGGTCCTGGGCAGCAACCCGCAAGCCTGAGCCCCTCCCGGCGCTGCGTGCGCCGGGATCAGCACTCTCGTTCCCCGGCTGCCAGCAGCCTTCTTCCCTCCTTCTCTGTCGACTCCAGCCGACAGGCGCGTGCGCCAGCGCAGCCATTCGTTGCCCGCTGGCACGGCCTATGCTGGAATCATCCAAAGTCGTTGAAGGAGTGGCAGATGGACACGTCACGCAGCCTCGTTCCGCAGGGCCAGGGCCTGAAATTGCCCATCGCCAACCTGCGCAGCGTCTTTCGCCCCCACGATGTCGAGCGCAAGCTCGCCAAGCTCGCCGCGCGCGAACACGAGAACCTGCGCGCCACCTATGAGCGCATGCTCGAGCGCGGCCCCGACCGCTTCCAGGTCAAGCCCAGCGGTGTCCCCGAGATGGCCGACCTGTACGAGCAACTGCCCAACTTCGCCGACGCGCTGGACGACGTGAAGCGCCACGTGGCGCTGTCGCAGGACTCCGGCGACGGCATCGAGATCACGCCCATGCTGCTGCTGGGCCCGCCCGGCATCGGCAAGACCCACTTCGCGCGGCAACTGGCCGAGCTGCTGGGCACCGGCATGAGCCTCGTCCCCATGAGCTCCATGACGGCCGGCTGGCTGCTGTCCGGCGCCTCCTCGCAGTGGAAGGGCGCCAAGCCGGGCAAGGTGTTCGAAGCGCTGGTGGACGGCCAGTACGCCAACCCGGTGCTGGTGGTGGACGAGATCGACAAGGCCAGCGCCGACGCGCAGTACGACCCGCTGGGCTCCCTCTACAGCCTGCTGGAGCACGATACCGCGCAGACCTTCATGGACGAATTCGCCGAGGTGGCGATCGACGCCAGCCAGGTGATCTGGATCATGACGGCCAACGACGACCGCTGCATCCCCGAGCCGATCCTCAACCGCATGAACGTGTTCGAGATCGACGCGCCGTCGCTGGACCAGGCCCGCACCATCGCCCGCAACATGTATGCATCGATCCGCGGCCAGCACGGCTGGGGCAGCCGCTTCGACGCCGAGCCCGAGGACGACGTGCTGGACTGCCTGGCCGAACTGGCGCCGCGCGAGATGCGCCGTGCGCTCATGACCGGCTTCGGCAATGCGCGCCTGGCGCACCGCGGCACCCTGCAGGCCGATGACCTGCCCAAGTGCGGGGGCAACAAGACGAAGATGGGGTTCGTGCAGTGACGTACCGGTGGGGTGCGCTTCGCGCAACCCACCCTACGCAAGCGGGTCATCCGTAGGGCGGGTTTCGCGAACGCGAACCCCGCCGTTCTCATCCCCCCGGCACGCGCTCCGGCGGCACGCCGGGCACCGGCGACGCCGGCGTCGGCCCGGTTTCCTTCCACTCCCAGGTCTTCGCCGCGGCGAACACCGCATTCGGATACTGCGGCCGCCCGCGGCTGCCGTTGTAGCGGCCCAGCGCCATGTACAGGTCGCCGCGCTCGCGGTCGATGTAGTGCCGCAGGATCACGCAGCCGAAGCGCAGGTTGGTCTGCATGTGGAACAGCACGGACGGGTCCCCGTTGCCGATGACACGCGTCCAGAACGGCATCACCTGCATGTAGCCGCGCGCGCCCACCGGGCTCACCGCGAACTTGCGGAACGCGCTCTCCACCTGGATCAACCCCAGCACCAGCCCGGTGTCCAGCCCGGCGCGGCGGCTCTCGTACCAGACGGTCTGCAGGAATTCCTTGCGCTCGGTCCAGTCCACCTTGCGCCGCCGCAGCCGATTGCTCATCGCGCCGAGCCAGCGCAGGTAACGCAGGCGCACGTCGATGTCCGGAAAGTCCGGGATTGGCGGCGCGCTGTTGGCGATGGCGGAGCTGAGCGCGGTGCGCACCGAGTCCACCAGCGGCTCCTCGAGCTGGCCGCCGGCATGCACGGGCGTGGCGGCCATCCACGACGCCGGCCCCAGCAGCGCCGGCAGCAGGACCGAGCGGCGGCGCATCACGCTGCCAGCTTCCCCTTCAGGAAAGCCCCGACGTCGCCGGCGGCCACCTTGGTGGCGCCAGCGTCGCGCCGATGCTGGTATTCCAGCTGCCCTTCCTTCAACCCGCGGTCGGAGATCACCACCCGGTGCGGCACGCCGATCAGCTCCCAGTCGGCGAACATGGCGCCGGGGCGCTCGCCGCGGTCGTCCAGCATCACGTCCACGCCGGCCGCGGCCAACTCGTCGTGCAGTTGCTGCGCGGCGGCCTTCACCTCCGCGCTGCGGTCCATGCCGATCGGGCAGATCACCACCGTGAACGGCGCGATGGCGTCGGGCCAGATGATCCCGCGCTCGTCGTGGTTCTGCTCGATGGCGGCGGCGGGCAACCGCGTGATGCCGATGCCGTAGCAGCCCATCTCGAACACCTTGGGCTTGCCGTCCTCGTCCAGGAACGTGGCGTTCATCGGCACGCTGTACTTGGTGCCCAGGTAGAAGATGTGGCCCACCTCGATGCCGCGCTCGATGACCAGGGCGCCCTTGCCGTCCGGCGAAGGGTCGCCTTCGACCACGTTGCGCAGGTCCGCCACCGCGTCCGGCTCCGGCAGGTCGCGGCCCCAGTTGACGCCGGTGAGGTGGAAGCCCTCCTCGTTGGCGCCGCAGATCCAGTCGGCCATCAGCGCGACCTCGCGGTCGGCGACCACCTTCACCGGCTGCTTCAGGCCGATCGGCCCGAGGTAGCCGGGCTTCGTGCCGAAGTGCGCCTCGATCTCGGGAATGGTGGCGAAGCGGAAGCCGGCATCCAGCCCCGGGACCTTGGACACCTTGATCTCGTTCATGTCGTGGTCGCCGCGCACGAGCAGCAGCCACACCTGCGTCTTGACCGGGTTGCCCTTGTCGTCGACCACGTCGGTGGCGAGCACCAGCGACTTCACGGTGGTAGCCAGAGGCACGGCCAGCAGCGCGGCGACATCCGCGCACGTGCTCTTGCCCGGCGTCGGCACCTTCTGCATCGGTCCGCCGGCGGCGGCGCGCGGCCCTTTCGGCGCCCGCGCCTCGGCCTTCTCCATGTTGGCCGCGTAGTCGCTGTCGGGGCAGTAGACGATGGCGTCCTCGCCGGTGGCGGCGATCACCTGGAACTCCTCGGACAGGTCGCCGCCGATGGCGCCGCTGTCCGCGGCGACGGCGCGGTAGCGCAGCCCGAAGCGGTCGAAGATGCGGCGATAGGCCTGCGCCATGCCCTCGTAGCTTTTCTTCGCGCCCGCCTGGTCGCGGTCGAAGCTGTAGGCGTCCTTCATGATGAACTCGCGCCCGCGCATCAGGCCGAAGCGGGGGCGGCGCTCGTCACGGAACTTGGTCTGCACCTGGTACAGGTTCTTCGGCAGCTGCTTGTAGCTGCGCAGCTCCTGGCGCGCGATGTCGGTGACGACTTCCTCGCTGGTGGGCTGCACCACGAAGTCGCGCTCGTGGCGGTCCTTGATGCGCAGCAGCTCGGGCCCCATCTTCTCGAAGCGGCCGGTCTCCTGCCAGAGCTCCGCGGGCTGCACCACCGGCATGGCGCATTCGACGGCGCCGGCGCGGTTCATCTCCTCGCGCACGATGGCTTCGACCTTGCGGATCACCCGCAGGCCCATCGGCATGTACGTGTAGATGCCGGCGCCCAGTTTCTTGATCATGCCGGCGCGCATCATCAGCCGGTGGCTGGCGACCTCGGCGTCGGCGGGGGCTTCCTTCAGGGTGGAAATCAGGAACTGCGAAGCTCTCATGGAACAGGAAAAGAAGGAGGGGAAACCGAGCCCTTCCAGCACGCGGGACCGCCGTGCATAATGAACTCAGTTCAAAGATTTGAGGTTTGATTATGCTGGACCGGGACGGCTTCAGGCCCAACGTCGGCATCATCCTGCTCAACCAGAAAAACCAGGTGTTCTGGGGCAAGCGCATCCGGACGCACAGTTGGCAGTTCCCGCAAGGCGGCATCGACCGCGGCGAAAGCCCCGAGCAGGCCATGTTCCGGGAACTCCACGAGGAAATCGGGTTGATGCCGGATCACGTGCGCATCGTCGCCCGCACGCGCGACTGGCTGCGCTACGAAGTGCCGGAGCGCTACATCCGGCGCGACGCCCGCGGCCACTACAAGGGGCAGAAGCAGATCTGGTTCCTGCTGCAGCTGACCGGCCACGACTGGAACCTGAACCTGCGCGCCACCAACCACCCCGAGTTCGACGCCTGGCGCTGGAACGACTACTGGGTGCCGCTGGACGTGGTGGTGGAATTCAAGCGCGGCGTCTACGAGATGGCCCTGCGCGAACTGGCGCGCTACCTGCCGCGCAACGACCACCGCAATCGCTACCTGCGCAGCGGCATGCGCACGCGCGACGGCGAGCAGGGGCCGCACGACGCCATGCCGGGCCCCGGCATGGAGCTTCCGCCCGGCGCCACGTTCGAGCCCAATCCACAGGGCCGCGCCCACCCGGATGCGATCAAGGGAAAACATGCTTCGTAGGATCCTGGCGCTGGCATTCGCCTGCGCCGCCGCCCCGTCTTTCGGCCAGCTCGCCGACGCCAACCCGGACTGGAAGGAAGTGGAGGCGCCGCCTCCACCCGCCGTGCGCACCCAGGGCCTCGTCGCAGTCGACATGCCGTCCGGAATCTCGCTGCGCTTCGGCGTGGATCCGGCTTCGGTCAGCGTCGGCGCGGACGGCGTCGTGCGCTACGTGGTGGTCGCGTCCAGCCCCACCGGCGCCGTCAATGCCCTGTACGAAGGCCTGCGCTGCGAATCCGCGGAAGTGAAGGTGTACGCGCGCCACAACCCGGACAGCGGATGGGTGCCCGCGCGTGATGCGCAATGGCAGCCGCTGCACAGCCGCCCCAATTCGCGCCACAGCCTGTCGATCGCCCGCAACGGCGCCTGCGTGGGGCGCGGACCCAGCGGCACCGCCTCGGAGATCGTGCGCTCCCTGCGCACGCCGCCGGAACACCGGTTCGAGAAGCGCTAGGAGCCTGCGCGGCAGAGAGACGGGCCTGCGTTGGGTCGAGAATGGGGCACAGGCTAGGCGCGGGCGCGGGTCAAGCCTGGCCGGCTTGACCCGTGACCGTAACGACGCATGCGCCCCCTTATCGGCCCAACCCTTCGGGCCAGGGCTTGGAGCGCGCCAGGCGTCGTTACAGGCTCCTTGTGTAGATGAACTACACGGCGTCGCCTGCGCCTAGCCTGGCACGCTCCAAGCCCCGGCGCAGGCCCGTCTCTCTGCCGCGCAGGCTCCTACCGCGTCACCACCAGGTTGGTCCGGTGGATCATCTCCGGCTCCGCCATGTAGCCCAGGAGCTTCTCGATGTCGGCTGAAGGCTTGCGGCACAGGATGCGCGCCTCGGCCGACGCGTAGTTCGCCAGCCCGCGCGCGATCTCCAGCCCGTCGGGGCCGCGCACGGCGATGACGTCGCCGCGGGCGAAGTCGCCTTCCACCGCGGTCATGCCGATCGGCAGCAGGCTCTTGCCTTCGGCGCGCACCTTGCCGGCCGCGCCGGCGTCCACCGTGACGGCCCCCCGCAGTTGCAGGTGATCCGACATCCAGCGCTTGCGCGCCTGGCTTTTCTGGGTGGGCGCCACCAGCAGCGTGCCGACGATCTCGCCGCGCGCCAGCCGCAGCAGGCAGTCCGGCTCGCGGCCCCAGGCGATGGCCGTGGAGGCGCCGGAGCCCGCCGCGCGCTTGGCCGCCAGCACCTTGGTGATCATGCCGCCCTTGCCGATGCTGGAGCCGGCGCCGCCGGCCATCTGTTCCAGCACGGCATCCCCGGCGCGCGCCTCCTGGATGAAGCGCGCGGCCGGGTCCTTGCGCGGGTCCGCGCTGTACAGGCCCTTCTGATCGGTCAGGATCACCAGCAGGTCGGCCTCGACCAGGTTGGCCACCAGCGCCCCCAGCGTGTCGTTGTCGCCGAACTTGATCTCGTCGTTGACGACCGTGTCGTTCTCGTTGATCACCGGCAGCACGCGCAGGCGCAGCAGCGTGAGCAGCGTGGAACGCGCATTGAGGTAGCGCTCGCGGTCGGCGAGGTCGGCGTGCGTGAGCAGCACCTGCGCCGACGCCAGGCCGTGCTCTCGCAGCTTGGTCTCGTACATCTGCGCCAGGCCCATCTGGCCGACGGCGGCGGCAGCCTGCAGCTCGTTGAGCTCGTGCGGCCGGGTGGTCCAGCCCAGGCGCTTCATGCCCTCGGCAATGGCGCCACTGGACACCATGATCACCTCGCGGCCGTCCGCCGCCAGGGCGGCGAGCTGCCTGCACCATTCGCCGATGGCGCCCTCGTCCAGCCCGCGGCCCTCGTTGGTGACCAGGCTGGAACCGACCTTGACGACGATGCGCCGCGCCTCGCGCAGCGTCGCCGACGCCTTCACATCGCTCATGGTCCGGGATTGTCGCTGCCCGCGAAGCGGGGGTCGACATCCACCGGCGCGTTCTCGGCGATCTGCAGCGACTGGATGTGCTTCCAGACGGCCTTGATCAGGGGCTCGCAGCCCTCGCGGGTGAGCGCGCTGATCTCGAACACCGGCCCCTTGTGCTTGAAGCGCTTGACGAAGTCCTTCACGCGGGCCTCGCGTTCCGCCGCCGGCACCATGTCCAGCTTGTTCAGCACCAGCCAGCGCGGCTTGTCGTACAGCGCCTTGTCGTACTTCTTCAGCTCCGCCACGATGGCCTTGGCCTGCGCCACCGGGTCGACCGCGTCGTCGAACGGGGCGATGTCCACGACGTGCAGCAGCAGCCGCGTGCGCTGCAGGTGGCGCAGGAACTGGTGGCCGAGTCCCGCGCCCTCGGAGGCGCCCTCGATCAGGCCCGGCACGTCGGCCAGCACGAAACTCTGCTCCGGCCCGACCCGCACCACGCCCAGGTTCGGGTGCAGCGTGGTGAAGGGGTAGTCGGCGATCTTGGGCCGCGCGTTCGACACGGCGGAAATGAGGGTGGACTTGCCGGCGTTGGGCATGCCGAGCAGGCCGACGTCGGCCAGCACCTTCAGCTCCAGCTTCAGGTTCTTCTTCTCGCCCGGCCAGCCCGGCGTCTTCTGCCGCGGCGCCCGGTTGATCGAGCTCTTGAAGCGCATGTTGCCGAAGCCGCCGTCGCCGCCCTTGGCGATCATGATCTTCTCGCCCGGCTGCAGCAGCTCGTACAGCACTTCGCCGGTGTCGGCGTCGCTGATGATGGTGCCCACCGGCATCTTCAGCACGATGTCGTCGCCCATGGCGCCGAACATGTCCGAGCCCATGCCGTGCTCCCCGCCGCGCGCGTGGTGCTTGCGGGAGAAGCGGAAGTCCACCAGGGTGTTCAGGTTCGGGTCCGCCAGCGCCCAGACGTGGCCGCCGCGGCCGCCGTCGCCGCCGTTGGGGCCGCCGAATTCCTTGTACTTCTCGTGGCGGAACGAGACGCAGCCGTTCCCCCCATCGCCCGCGGCGATGTCGATGAAAGCTTCGTCTACGAACTTCATGATTTCGACTTTATAAAGGACAAGGCCCCGACTTGTCGGGGCCTTGTTTCCACCCCGTGACTTCGGGGCTTCGCGGACTTGCGGATTCGAGCTTAGCTCAAGCCGCCGGGGTCACGTTGACCGTGTGCTTGTTCAGCGAACCCTGGATCTTGAAGCTCACGTGGCCGTCCACCAGGGCGAACAGCGTGTGGTCCTTGCCCAGGCCGACGTTGACGCCGGGATGGAACTTGGTGCCGCGCTGGCGCACGATGATGGAGCCGGCGCTGATGAGTTCGCCGCCGAAGGCCTTGACGCCCAGCATCTTCGGCTGGGAATCGCGCCCGTTTCGCGTGGAGCCGCCGCCTTTTTTCTGTGCCATTTCCTGTGCTCCTTCTTAAGCGCCGGCGATGTCACCGATTTGCAGTTCGGTGTACTGCTGGCGATGGCCCTGGTGCTTCTGGTAGTGCTTGCGGCGGCGCATCTTGAAGATTCG
>JAJTCN010000114.1 GCA_021323335.1 Ramlibacter sp. | reverse complement strand
CGTGTCGGCGTCGGGGAACTTGATGTAGTGGAAGAAGCAGCGGCGCAGGAAGGCGTCCGGCAGTTCCTTCTCGTTGTTGGAGGTGATGAACACCAGCGGGCGGTGCTTCGCCTTGACCAGCTCGCGCGTCTCGTAGACGTAGAACTCCATGCGGTCCAGCTCGCGCAGCAGGTCGTTGGGGAATTCGATGTCGGCCTTGTCGATCTCGTCGATCAGCAGCGCCACCGGCCGGTCGGCGGTGAAGGCCTGCCAGAGCACGCCCTTGACGATGTAGTTGTGGATGTCGCGGACCTTCTCGTCGCCGAGCTGCGAGTCGCGCAGGCGGCTGACCGCGTCGTACTCGTACAGGCCCTGCTGCGCCTTGGTGGTCGACTTGATGTGCCACTGCAGCAGGGGCATGCCGAGCGCCTGCGCCACTTCCTCGGCCAGCATGGTCTTGCCGGTGCCGGGCTCGCCCTTGACCAGCAGCGGGCGTTGGAGGGTGATGGCGGCGTTCACCGCGAGCATCAGGTCCTGCGTGGCGACGTAGTTCTGGGAGCCTTGGAACTTCATGGGGTGGGGGGTGCGGAAAAGGGGGGCCGGGGCGCCCCATATAATCGCAGGTTGATCGAAAGAAACTGACCTCGTCGGATTGTGCGCGCAAAATGAACAAGTTGTTGAACACGCTTTTCGCCGTCTCTGTCGCTTGCGCGACCAGCCTGGCATTCGCCCAGACGCCGCCCGCGACGGCCCCCGCCCAGGCCACCAACGTGGCGCCCGCCACGCCCGCCGCCGGTCCGGCCAGCCCGAAGTCGCTGGAAGCCAAGGTCGCCATGTGCATCGGCTGCCACGGGATCGTCGGCTACAAGTCCAGCTTCCCCGAGGTCTACCGCGTGCCGCAGATCGCCGGGCAGGGCGCCAAGTACATCGCAGCGGCCCTGAATGCGTACAAGACCGGTGACCGCAAGCATCCGACGATGCGCGGCATCGCCGAGTCGCTGACCGACCAGGACATCGCGGACATCTCCACCTACTACGAGAACCTGGGCCGTGCCGGCCGCAAGGCCGCGGCCGAGAAGCCCAGCCGCGAGCCGAACGCGCAAGTCGCCGCGCTGCTGCAGAAGGCCGCCTGCGCCTCCTGCCACGGCGCCAACATGTCCAAGCCCATCGACCCGAGCTACCCGAAGATCGCCGGCCAGTACGCCGACTACCTGTTCGTGGCGCTGAAGTCCTACAAGATGGAAAACAATCCCGCCTCCGGCCGCAACAACGCGGTGATGGGCGCGATCGCCAAGCAGTTCTCCAACGCCGAACTGAAGGCGCTGTCGAACTACGTGGGCTCGCTCGAAGGCGAGATGCAGACGGTGCCGGAGCCGCGCTTCCACCGCAGCAACCACTGACGCGACGGCCCTTCGGGGCCGTTTCTCATTGCGTCGCGCGCCGCTGCACGCACTCGACGTAGGCCTGCCCGTCGGGCGGCCGGCCGGAGCGCTGGCTCTCCCACAGCATCTGGCCCAGGCATTCCATCGCCTCGTGGTGCGCGTCGTGCAGCGAGCCGCGGCGCGCCGCCAGCAGCTCCACGGCCTGGCGAATGCCGCGCGGCTGGTCGATCGAGCACTGCTCGCTGATGGACAGGTGCATCGACAAGTGCAGGAAGGGATTGGCCGTGCCGCCGCTGCCGTCGTAGACGCGCGCCACGGCCGCGTCGGCGTCGGCCAGGTCGGGGTCGTACTCCCGGTGCTCCTTGAGCCACTCGCTGGCCAGCGTTTCCAGCGCGTCGAGGATCTGCCCGGTGCGTGCCTTGTCGTGCACGCCGCAGAAGAATCGTCGCACCTCGTCCTGGGACGGATTGAACATGCCACAAAGGTTAGCACGCAGCCCTGCCGCGCTGCCCCGGGATGCTGGAAAGCCCGCAGACGCCCGGGCCCCACCCACTGCCAGAATGGGCGACCCGCGGCCATGTCCTGGCCCGTCGTGCTTTCTACTCCGGAGACAAACCCATGAAGTCCACCAGAACCCTGCTGCTCGGCCTGATCGCCAGCCTCGGCCTCGCAGTCGCGGCGCACGCGCAGAACATCTCCATCGCCACCGGCGGCACCGGCGGGGTGTACTACCCCATGGGCGGCGGCCTGGCCGCGGCCCTGTCCAAGTACGTGCCCGGCATGCAGGCGACAGCCGAAGTGACCGGCGGCTCGGTCGACAACCTCAAGCTCGTCGGCACCGGCAAGCCGTACGTCGCCTTCAGCATGAGCGACGCCGCCCTGGACGCCTATGAAGGCGAAGACAAGTTCAAGGGCAACAAGGTGCCGGTGCGCACGCTGGCCGTGCTCTACCCGAACCGCATGCACGTGGTGAGCGTCGAGGGCAAGGGCGTCAACAAGTTCACCGACCTCAAGGGCAAGCGCGTGTCCACCGGCTCGCCTGGCAGCGCCACCGAGGTGATGGCCTTCCGCCTGATCGAGGCCGCCGGCCTGGACAAGGACAAGGACATGAAGCGCGAGCGCCTGGGCGTCGCCGAGTCCGTCAACGCGCTGAAGGACGGCAAGATCGACGCGTTCTTCTGGGTGGGCGGCCTGCCGACCGCGGCGGTGACCGACCTGGCCAACACCCCCGGCAACACCATCAAGATGGTCGACCACTCCGAGCTGGTGCCGGCGATGAACAAGAAGTACGGCAACCTGTACGTGCAGGACACCATCACCAAGGACGTCTACAAGGGCATGGCCGGCGACAACAAGCAGGCCACGGTGATGAACATCCTGGTCGCGCACGAGAAGATGGACGACCAGACCGCCTACAACATCGTGAAGACCATCTTCGAGAAGACGCCCGACCTGGTCGCGGTGCACAAGGAAGCGGCGAACTTCAAGCTGGCGAACCAGAAAAAGGAAGCCACGCCGATCCCGTTCCACCCCGGCGCGGTGAAGTACTACGCCGAAAAGGGCATCAAGGTCAATTGAGCCCGCACGCATGACGGATCACCAGGCAGAACGGGCGCAGCTGAGCGCCGATATCGACGCGGCGGCGCTGCAGAAGGCGGAGAGCTACATCGAGCAGGAGGAGGGGGCGGCCAACAAGCTCAAGGGCTGGCTGGCCGCCACCGTGACTTTGGTTGCGGTGGCCATGTCCCTCTACCACCTGTACTCGGCGTACTCCATCGTCCCGGCGCAGATCCTGCGCGCGACGCACCTGGCCTTCGTGCTCTGCCTGACCTTCCTGGTGTTTCCGATCGCCGTGCGCTTTCGCCACCGCGTGATGTGGTGGGACTGGCTGGCGGTGCTGCTGTCGATCGCGGTCATCTACTACCTGATCCAGGGCGGCGATGACTTCACCGACCGCAACACGACGCCCCTGCCCTGGGACATCTTCTTCGGCATTTCCCTCATGGCCCTGGTGCTGGAGGCCATGCGGCGCACGACCGGCTGGATCATGCCGTTCGTCTGCCTGGCCTTCATCGCCTATGCGCTGGCCGGGCCGTGGCTGCCCGAGCCCTGGACGCACAAGGGCTACGAAGTCGGCCGCCTGGTCGGCGTGATGTACATGACGCTGGAGGGCATCTTCGGCGTCGCGCTGGACGTGTCGTCCACGCTGATCATCCTGTTCACGATCTTCGGCGCCTTCCTGCAGTACTCCGGCGCCGGCAAGTTCTATCTCGACTTCTCGTTCTCCGCCATGGGCGGCAAGCCCACCGGGGCGGGCCGCACCGTGGTGCTGGCGTCCTTCCTGCTCGGCGGGCCATCGGGCTCGGGCGTCGCCACGACGGTGACGCTGGGATCGGTCGCCTATCCGATGCTCGCCAAGGTGGGCTACGAACGCAATGCAGCAGGTGGCCTGCTGGCGGCCGGCGGACTGGGCGCCATCATCTCGCCGCCGGTGCTGGGCGCCGCGGCCTTCCTGATAGCCGAGTTCCTGAAGATTTCCTACCTCGACGTGCTGCTGATGGCGGTGATCCCGACCATCCTGTTCTACTTCGCGCTCTTCCTCATGGTGGAGATCGACGCGCGCAAGTACGGCATGCACGAGGCCGTCATCCAGAAGGTCGACACGGTCTGGAACCTCACGCGCAAGTACTGGTTCCACTTCCTGTCGCTGATCTCCATCGTCGTCTTCATGCTGATGGGGTTCTCGCCGGTGATGTCGGTGTTCTGGGCCACCGTGGCATCGCTGGTCACCAGCATGTTCCGGCGCGACACGGCCCTGATTCCCTACGACCTGTTCCGCCGCCTCCGCCATCCGGGTGAATGGCCGTTGGTCAAGGCGCTCGAGGGCGGCTCGATCGGCGTGCTCAACGTGGCGGCCACCTGCGCCGGCGCTGGCATCATCGTCGGGGTCGTCACGCTCACCGGCCTGGGCCTGAAATTCAGCTCCATCGTGATCGACTACGCCGGTGGCTCGCTGCTGCTCACCGCGCTTTTCACGGCGCTGGTCGTGTGGATCGTCGGCCTGGCCGTCCCGGTGACTGCTTCGTACATCATCTGCGCGGTGATCGCGGCGCCGGCGCTGACCAAGCTGGGCGTGCCGGACTTCGCGGCGCACATGTTCATCTTCTACTACGCGGTGCTGTCGGAGGTGTCGCCCCCCACTGCGCTGTCACCCTTCGCCGCTGCCGCGATCACGGGAGGCGACCCGTACAAGACCACGCTGCAATGCTGGAAGTACGTGACGCCCGCCTTCCTGCTGCCCTTCATGTTCGTGCTGGATCCCAGCGGGCTGGGGCTGCTGCTCATGGGCTCGACCAAGGCCCTGGCGACCGCCAACTGGTGGTCCATCGCGGAAGTCACGCTCACTGCCGCGCTTGGCATCGCGGCGCTGGCCGCCGGCTTCCAGGGTTGGGCCTTGCGCAAGGCGAACTGGTTCGAGCGCGCGCTGCTGATCGCCGCCGGTTTCCTGCTCGCCTATCCTTCCTGGACGACCGACCTCATCGGGATCGCGCTGGTGGTGGCCGCGCTGGCGATCCAGTTGCTGAGGCCGCGGCCGCTGCCTGCGTGACAATGGAGGGGTGTCATTCCCGGCCCCGCGGGGATGACGAGATTCGGAGTACCCCCATGAATTCACTCGACGCATCCGCCAAGGGCGTCTACCTCATCACCGTCACCCCGTTCACCGACAGCGGCGCGCTGGACCTGGCCAGCACCGACCGCATGGTGGACTTCTGCCTCGAGAAAGGCGTGACCGGCCTCACCGTGCTCGGCATCATGGGCGAGGCGACCAAGCTCACCATGGAGGAGTCGCGCGCCTTCGTGCGGCAGGTGCTGGCCCGCGTCGGCGGCAAGGTGCCGGTGGTGGTCGGCGCTTCGGCCCCCGGCTTCGCCGCGATGAAGGAACTGACGCAGTCGGTGATGGACCTCGGCGCGTCCGGCGTGATGGTGGCGCCGCCGCCGAGCGTGCGCACCGACGACCAGATCGTGCAGTACTTCGACATGGTCAACGAGACGCTGGGCCCCAAGGTGCCCTGGGTGCTGCAGGACCACCCGGTGTCCACCACCGTGCAGATGTCCACGTCGGTCATCCTGCGCATCCTGAAGAACTCGCCCACCTGCGTGATGCTCAAGCACGAGGACTGGCCCGGCCTGGCCAAGCTCTCGGCGATCCGCGCGGCCAGCGACAAGGGTGAGGTCAAGCGGGTCTCCATCCTCACCGGCAACGGAGGCGGCCTGTTCCTGCCGGAAGAGATGACGCGCGGCGCCGACGGCGCCATGACCGGCTTCGCCTATCCGGAGATGATGGTGGACGTGGTGGCCGCGCATGCGGGCGGCGACCGCAGGCGCGCGCACGACCTGTTCGACGCCTACCTGCCGCTGGCGCGCTACGAGCAGCAGGCCGGCGTGGGCCTGGCGGTGCGCAAGCACCTGTTCCAGCAACGCGGCGTGATCGCCTCCGCCTTCATCCGCAAGCCCGGCCCCAGGCTGTCGGCGCAGGACATCGACGACATCGCCTTCCTGGTCAAGCGCCAGGACCAGCGGCTGCGCGAACTGGGCTGAACCTTCCTCGCAACCAGGACCCGACATGACCCCGAACGACCCCACCATCACCATGGACCTCGATCCGAAGGTGATCGAGACGCTGGCCGGCGTCACCACCGCCACGCTCACCACGGTGCTGCTCAAGAAGGGCCTGCGCAATCTGTGGATGCGCGGCTCGCGGCCGATCCGTCCGGGCCAGCCCCGCCTGGTGGGCCGCGCCTTCACGCTGCGCTTCGTGCCGATGCGGGAAGACCTCGCCACGCCCGAGTCCTGGGGCGCGCCGATCTCCACCCGCGCCGCCATCGAGGCCATGCCGCCCGGCTGCATCGTCGTGGCCGATGCCATGGGCGTGCAGGACGCCGGCATCTTCGGCGACATCCTCTGCGCGCGCATGGCGCGTCGCGGCATGGCCGCGCTGGTGACCGACGGCGTGGTGCGCGACCTGCACGGCGTGCTCGGCACCAAGCTGCCGGTGTGGTGCAGCGGCTATGCCGCGCCCGCTTCGGTGGCGGGGCTCACCTTCGTCGGCTGGCAGCAGCCCATCGCCTGCGGCGGCGTCGCGGTGTTCCCCGGCGACGTGGTCGTGACCGACGACGACGGCGCGGTGCTCATCCCGGCGGCGATGCTCGACTACGTGCTCGAGGTCGCGCCCGAGCAGGAACGGCTGGAGGGCTGGATCATGCAGGAGGTGATGGACAAGGGCGCCGCGCTGCCCGGCCTGTATCCGCCCAACGAAGAGAACAAGAAGCGCTACGAGGCCTTCAAGGCTGCCGGGAGAAAAGCATGACCAAGCAAGCATTCATCTGCGACGCCGTTCGCACCCCCTTCGGCCGCTATGGCGGCGCGTTGTCTTCCGTGCGCACCGACGACCTCGCGGCCATCCCGCTGAAGGCGCTGATGGCGCGCAATGCCAAGGTCGACTGGCAGGCCGTGACCGACGTGCTGTACGGCTGCGCCAACCAGGCGGGCGAAGACAACCGCAACGTGGCGCACATGGCCTCGCTGCTGGCCGGCCTGCCGATCGAGGTGCCCGGCGCCACCATCAACCGCCTGTGCGGTTCCGGCCTCGATGCGGTGGGCACGGCCGCGCGGGCCATCAAGTCCGGCGAAGCCACGCTGATGATCGCCGGCGGCGTGGAGAGCATGAGCCGCGCGCCCTTCGTCATGCCCAAGGCGGAAAGCGCCTTTTCCCGCACCAACGCGATCTACGACACCACCATCGGCTGGCGCTTCGTCAACAAGCTGATGAAGGAGATGCACGGCGTGGACTCGATGCCGGAGACGGCCGAGAACGTCGCCACCGAGTACAAGATCGAGCGCGAAGCGCAGGACCGCATGGCGCTGGCCTCGCAGCTGAAGGCGGTGGCGGCGCAGAAGTCCGGCTTCTTCGACGCCGAGATCACACCCGTGACGATCCCGCAGAAGAAGGGCGAGGCCATCGTCGTCAACAAGGACGAGCATCCGCGCGAGACTTCGCTGGAGGCGCTGGCCAGGCTCAAGGGCGTGGTGCGTCCCGACGGCACCGTGACCGCCGGCAACGCCAGCGGCGTCAACGACGGCTCCTGCGCGCTGCTGCTGGCCGACGAGGCCACCGCCGCGCGCAACGGCCTGACGCCGCGCGCCCGCGTCGTCGGCCTGGCCACCGCCGGCGTGCCGCCGCGCGTCATGGGCATCGGCCCGGCGCCGGCCACGCAGAAGGTGCTGGCGCTGACCGGCATCAAGCTGGAGCAGATCGACGTGATCGAGCTGAACGAGGCGTTCGCCGCGCAGGGGCTGGCGGTGCTGCGCCTGCTCGGCCTGCGGGACGACGACCCGCGCGTCAACCCGAACGGCGGCCCGCCGTCAACCAGCTGCACCGCACCGGCGGCCGCTATGCCCTGTGCACGATGTGCATCGGGGTGGGGCAGGGGATCGCGGTGATCCTCGAGCGGGTGTAGTTCCGTCATCCCCGCGGAGGCGGGGATCCAGAGCTTCCAAGAAGCGGCCCTCGGGCCGCGTTTTCCATGCGGGAGCCCCCCGCCTACGCGGGGGCAGGCCTGGGATTCCCGCCTGCGCGGGAATGACGTTCAATCGGAAAACTGAATTCCGTCGCCTCCCTTGCCTTGCCGCCGCCCCCGCAAGACACTGCGCCGAAGCTGTAGCAAGGAACGAGGAAATGGCGAATCGGATCGGTTGGATCGGCCTCGGC
>JAJTCN010000022.1 GCA_021323335.1 Ramlibacter sp. | reverse complement strand
AGGCGATTTCGCGACCTGGTCGGTGCCGATCACGGCGCCGGCGCCCGGCTTGTTCTCCACCACGAAGGTCTGGCCGAGCTGGTCCGGCAGGCGCTGCGCCAGAAAACGCGCGAACACGTCGGCCGGGCCACCTACCGCGAACGGCACGATGATCTTCACCGGCCGGTTCGGATAGGCCTGCGCCGCCGCGGGGCCGGCCTGCAGCAGTGCCGCTGCGCACGTCGCTGCAGCCACGAGGGAAACGAGGTGACGCTTCATGGTGCCTCCGATGCCTATTCGACCTTGCCGATCTTCTTGACCACGTCCGACATGCGTTGCACGTCGCTCTGCACGTACTTCTCGAAGTCGGGCGTGTCCTGGTAGAGCACCGCGGCGTGGCGCGCCGCGGCGCGCAGGCGCTGCACCACCGGCTCGGGCGTGCCGGCCGGCACGAACAGGCCGGACCACTGCGCGTACTCGGCGTTGTAGCCGGCCTGCTTGAGCGACGGCACGTCCGGCATCGACTCGAGCTTGCCGTTGCCCCAGTGGCCCAGCACGCGGATCTTGCCCGCCTTGACGTGCTGCAGCACGGTGGCCGGACCGGTGGACAGCGCATCCACCTGGCCGCCGAGCAGCGCGACGACGGCGGGGCCGGCGCCGGTGTAGGGGATGTGCGTCATGCGCGTGCCCGCCACCTGGTTGAGGATCTCCATCGGCACGTGCATGGTGCCGTAGTTGCCGGACGAGCCGAAGTTGATGGCGCCCGGGCGCTTCTTCGCGTCCTCGACGAAGTCCTTCACCGTCTTCCAGGGCGCGTCGGCGCGCACCGCCAGCACGGTCGGGTCGGCCGTGAAGCGGGCGATCGGGCGCAGGGCGTTGAAGGCGTACATCTGCGGACGGCCCAGCAGCGTGTCCGCCTCCGGCAGCACGCTGTACGAGGACAGCGCCATGAGGATGGTGTAGCCGTCCGGCGCGGCCTTGGCTGCCTGGGCCATGCCGATGCCGCCGCCGGCGCCGCCCTTGTTCTCGATCACGACCGGCTGGCCGAGCTCCTTGCCCATCGATTCGGCGACGGGACGGCCGACGACGTCGGCCAGGCCGCCCGGCGGGAAGGGCACGATCATGGTGATCGGCTTGGTGGGGTAAGCGCCTTGCGCGGCGGCAAGGCCGGCCGCGGCGCACAGGCCCGCGGCGATGAGAAAGCGGCGCATCATGAAGGTCACTCCTTGGGTTTGTTTTGTTAGCATGCTATAGAGCGCCACGGTCGGCGCGAAAGAGAGTTTTCCCCATGAGAGTTGCTGCGTACATCCTCAACGGCCAGCCCGGTGTCGGCCGCGTTTCGGCCGATGGCCGCCAGGTCGAGCCCTTCCAGCTGTCCGCTGCCGAGCTGGCGCTCGGCGCCCTTCCGATCGTCGAGGCGCAGGCCGCGGGCCGCGCGCTGCCCGCCGTCGGCAAGGCGATCGGCATCGACCAGGTGAAGCTCACCGCGCCGATCCCGCGGCCGCGCCGCAACGTGTTCTGCGTCGGCAAGAACTACCACGCGCATGCGAAGGAATTCGCCGGCAGCGGCTTCGACTCGAGCGCCAAGTCCGGCGGCGACATCCCCTCCGCGCCGATCATCTTCTCCAAGGTGCCGGAATCGGTGACCGGCCCGACGGATGACATCCTGTTCCCGGCCGAAGTCTCGACCGCCATCGACTACGAGGCGGAGCTCACGGTGGTCATCGGCAAGGGCGGCAAGGGCATCAAGGCCGCCGACGCCATGAAGCACGTGTGGGGCTACACCATCATCAACGACGTGACGGCGCGCGACTGGCAGGGCAAGCATTCGCAGTGGCTGCTGGGCAAGTCCTTCGACAACGGCGAGCTGCGCCAGGACGCCAACACCAAGGACTTCATCTTCGACATCCCGACGCTGATCGAATGCATCTCGGCCGGCATCACGCTGTACCCCGGCGACCTGATCGCCACCGGCACGCCGGCCGGCGTGGGCATCGGCTACAAGCCGCCGAAGTACCTGGTGCGCGGCGACGTGGTGCGCATCGAGATCGCCGGCATCGGCTCGATCGAGAACGCGTTCAAATAGGCCGGCAGCGGTGTCGTAGGCTGGTGGTGAGCGGCGAAGCCCGAACCCCAGCAAAGGCGCTACACCACCACCGCCGCCTCCTCCATCGCCTCCATCTGCTCCTCCAGCATCTGCACCTGGCCGCGCCAGTAGTCGGAGCTGCCGAACCAGGGAAAGGCGTGCGGAAAGGCCGGGTCGTCCCAGCGCCTGGCCAGCCACGCGCTGTAGTGGATGAGGCGCAAGGTGCGCAGCGGTTCGATCAGCGCACCGGTCCCCGGACACCAGCATCCACAGGTCCTGCACCGCCGGGCCGGTGCGCGCGTCGTCGAGGTCCACGAAATGCGGGCCGGCATCGGGTGTCCAGAGGATGTTGCCGGGATGGCAGTCGCCATGCAGCCGCAGGTTGCGCACGCCCGCGTCCTTCGCTGAAGCGAAGGCCGTGCGGATCTGGGCCAGGGCGAGTTCGCACGCGCGTTGCCAGTCGCCCTGCACGTCGAGCGGGATGGCGTCGTGGCCCAGCAGCCAGTCGCGCGGCTCTTCGCCGAAGCTGGCGACGTCCAGCGCCGGGCGGGTTTCGAACGGCTTGCGCGCGCCGACGATGTGCAGCCTCGCCAGATAGCGGCCGATCCACTCCAGCACTTCGCCATCGTCGAGCTCGGGGGCCCGGCCGCCGCGCCGCGGCGCCACGCTGAAGAAGAAGCCGGCGTGCCGGTGCAGCGTGGCGCCCGCGGGCGCCAGCGGCGCGACCGCCGGCACTTCGGCTTGCAGCAGCTCCGCCGCGAAGGCGTGCTCTTCCAGGATCTGCGCCTCGCTCCAGCGCGCGGGGCGGTAGAACTTGGCGACCACGATCGCGGCGCCCTCGAACGGGTCTTCCAGGTGGATCTGGTAGACGCGGTTCTCGTAGGAGCTCAGGCCGAGCAGGCGCCCGTCACCGTAGAGCCCCACGGACGCCAGGGCATCGAGCACGACGTCGGGCGTGAGCGTTTCATACGGATGGCGGGCGTCTGCTGTCATGCGGCATTGTCGCCGCCTGCGATCAAACCACGTTGATCTGGACGTCGATGTTGTTGCGGGTTGCGTTGGAGTAGGGGCAGACCTTGTGGGCTTCGGCCACCAGTTGCTCCGCGGCGGCGCGCTCCATGCCCGGCAGGCTGATGTTCAGCCGCACCGAGATTCCGTAGCCCAGCGAGGTGGGGCCCAGGTCCACTTCGGCGGCGATGGACGTCTCGGCGGGGATGGTGGCCTTCAGCTTGGGCGCCACGGCCTTCATCGCGCCGAGGAAGCAGGCGGAATAGCCGATGCCGAACAGCTGCTCGGGATTGGTGCCGGTGCCCTGCCCGGGGGGCGAGAGCTTGACTTCGATGCGGCCGTCGTCGGAGCGGCCCTGGCCGTCGCGCCCGCCGGTGGCGTGGGTCTTGGCGGTGTACAGCACTTTGTCGAGGGAGGTGGTCATGTCGTTCCTGTGGGTTGGGGGATCAGGCGACGAGTCGCTCGCGCAGCCGGCGCACCTGCGCGGTGAGCTGGAGCAACTCGGGGATGGAGCACTGGCTGGCGGCGAGCACGCACTCGGGCACCTTGGCCGCGCGCGCCTTCAGCTTGCGGCCGGCGGGCGTGAGGTGCACGTGCACCCGGCGCTCGTCGGCGACGTCGCGCATGCGGCTGACCAGCCCGGCGCTTTCCAGCCGCTTCAGTAACGGCGTCAGCGTGCCGGAGTCGAGGGAAAGGCGCTGGCCCAGTTCGGAGACCATCAGGCCGTCGCCTTCCCACAGCACCAGCATCGCCAGGTACTGCGGGTAGGTCAGGCCGAGTTCGTCCAGCAGGGGCTTGTACAGCTTGGTCATGGCCAGCGACGCCGAGTACAGGGCGAAGCACAGCTGGTTGTCGAGCAGCAGGGCTTCGTCGGCGGTGGGGCGGCGGGTGGGCATGGCGAGAAGTGTAGTCCGAAATTGAATTGCGTGCAATATGAATCCGCGCCGTCATTCCCGCGAAGGCGGGAACCCAGGGCTTTCGTGTACCCGAATTCGGGAGTCCTGGATCCCCGCCTGCGCGGGGATGACGACTATCGGCCCGCGAACCTCGCCGCCCGCTTCTCCACGAACGAACGCACGCCCTCCGCGGCATCCTCCGTGCGCGACAGCCGCTGCTGCACCGGCACGAACTCCGCCATCGCCTCCAGCGGCCCGCGCTCCACGGCAGCCAGCGCGTTCAGGCGCGTGGCGACCACCGCCAGCGGCGCCTGCGCGGCAATGGTCTCCGCGATGCGGATGGCCTCGTGCAGCTGCTCGCCCGCGGGCACCACCTTCTGCACGAAGTTCAGGCGCAACGCTTCGGCGGCGCCGAACTCGTCGCCGGTCAGCAGGTGCAACATGGCATTGCCGAGGCCGGCGCGCTCCGCCATCCGCAACGTGGCGCCACCGGTGGCCATGATCCCGCGCTTGACTTCCAGCTGCGAGAAGCGGCAGTCGTCCGCCGCCACCACGATGTCGGCCGCCAGCATCAGCTCGATGCCCAGGGTGAAGGTGATGCCCTGGACCGCCACCACCATCGGCTTGGTGCGGCGCCGGTAGCCGGGCGTGCCCAGGTTCAGTGGCTCCACGGCATCCTGCGGCCACAGCTTCTCGCCGCGCTGCATCGCCGGCGCGATGGTCGGCAGGTCGAGACCCGCGGTGAAGTGGTCCCCGTGCGCGAACAGCACGCCGACGCGCAGGCTCGCGTCGTCGTCCAGCAAGGTGTAGGCTTCGCCGAGCTCGCGGAACATGCGCGGCGTGAAGCCATTGCGCTTGGCCGGCCGGTTGATGCCGACCAGGAGCAAGGCGCCGCGGCGCTCGGTAGTGATGGTGCCCTCCGCGGGCGGCATGGCGTTTTCCATGAGCGTCATTAGAGCAGCCACCCGGCTTCGGCGCCCGCACAATTGCCTAGACTCCACGGTAGAGGAGATCCCGCATGACCGCTTCCCTTCCCGCCACGGTGGACTACCTGATCGTCGGCGGCGGCTCCGCCGGCTGCGTGCTGGCGGCGCGCCTGAGCGAAGACCCGTCGGTGCAGGTCGCGCTGCTGGAGGCCGGGCCGCCCGATACCAGCGTCCTCATCCACTGCCCGGCGGGCCTGGCCTTGCTGGCGAAGAACGGCCAGGCGAACTGGGGCTTCCAGACCGTGCCCCAGGCCGGGCTGAACGGCCGCCGCGGCTACCAGCCCCGCGGCAAGGTGCTGGGCGGCTCGAGCTCCGTCAACGCCATGATCTACCTGCGCGGCCAGCGCGCCGACTACGACCGCTGGGCGGCCGAGGGCAACGCGGGCTGGAGCTGGAACGAGGTGCTGCCTTACTTCCGGCGGGCCGAGCATAACGAGCGCGGCGCCGACGCATTCCACGCCACCGGCGGGCCGCTCAACGTCATGGACCTGCGCAGTCCCAACCGCTTCGGCTCGGTCTTCGTGGAGGCCGGCAAGCAGGCCGGCTACGCGGAGAACCGCGACTTCAACGGCATCTCGCAGGAAGGCGTCGGCCTGTACCAGGTGACGCACAAGGACGGCGAGCGCTTCAGCGCCGCCAAGGCCTATCTCGCACCCAACCGGCAACGGCCCAACCTGCATGTCGTCACCGGGGCGCACGCCACGCGCGTGCTGCTGGAAGGCCGGCGCGCGGTCGGCGTCGCCTGGCGGCAGGACGGAAAGGACCGCGAGTTGCGGGCGCGGCGCGAGGTGATCCTCAGCGCCGGCGCGCTGCTGTCGCCGCAGCTGCTGATGCTCTCCGGCATCGGGCCGGCCGCGCAGCTGCAGCGGCACGGCATTCCGGTGGTGCACGACCTGCCCGGCGTCGGCCGCAACCTGCACGACCACGTCGACGTGGTGCAGGTGGTGGATGCGCCGCACCTCACGGACCTGTTCGGCCTGTCGCCGCGCGGGCTGGTGAACGCTTTCCGGGGCATCCTCGAATGGCGACGGCATCGGCGGGGCCTGCTCACCACCAACTTCGCGGAGGCGGGCGGCTTCATCCGGAGCACGCCCGAGGAACCGGCGCCCGACCTGCAGCTGCACTTCGTGATCGGCAAGCTGGTGGACCATGGCCGCAAGACGGTGTTCGGCCACGGCTACTCCTGCCACGTATGCCTGCTGCAGCCGAAGAGCCGGGGGACGGTGACGCTGGCCAGCGCCGACCCGCTGGCCGCGCCCTTGATCGACCCGAATTTCCTTGCCGACCCGGACGACGTGCGCCGGCTGGTGCGGGGCTTCCAGGCCATGCGCCACATCCTGCGGCAACCGGCGCTCGCGGGCCTGCGGGGGCGCGAGCTGGCGGCCTCCGCCAGCGCGCAGGATGAAGCAGCCATCGAGGCCTTCATCCGCGGCCACGCGGACACCATCTACCACCCGGTGGGCACCTGCCGCATGGGCAGCGGCCCCGATGCCGTGGTCGATGCGCAGTTGCGCGTCCACGGCATCGAGGCGCTGCGCGTGGTGGACGCCTCGGTGATGCCGACCATCATCAGCGGCAACACCAACGCGCCGGTGATCATGATCGGCGAGAAGGCGGCCGACCTGGTCAAGGCGGCGGCGCACGCGCCCCGTGAAGCAGTTCACGCATCCGCCGAGGCCGTCGCTGCTTAAGGTTTCTTGAAGGTTTGCATAAGAGTTTCTTCAGAACGCGCCGGGGCGCGCGTTCCTAGACTTCTTTCCACGGCGCCCCTGCCGTCATCCACAGCGAAAGAAGACCATGCAGATCACCTCCAAGGAACTTGAATCCGTCGCCGCCGTCGAGGCCCCCCGCTTCGACATGTACACCGGCATCCACAAGGCGCTGCGCGCCTTCATGGCCGACACCTTGCTGGCCGTCGGCCGCATGGACCCGCTCGACGAGGACGAGGTCGCGCAGGCCAGCGACCGGGTGCTGGACCTGCTGGCGGTCTGCGCCGGCCACCTGCGGCACGAGAACGACTTCGTCCACGCCGCCATCGAGGCGCGCGCCCCGGGTGCCAGTGCCGCCATCGGGCACGAGCACGAAGACCACGTGAAGCACATCGCGCAGCTGTCCGACCTGGTGGTCGTGCTGCGCGCGGCCGCGCCCCAAGCCCGCCACGCGGCCGCTGCCCGCCTCTACCGCGAGCTGGCGCTGTTCATCGCCGGCAACTTCGAGCACATGCACGTGGAAGAGACCGCGCACAACGCCGTGCTGTGGGCACGCTACACGGACGCCGAGCTCGTTGCGGTCCACGACGCGCTGGTGGCCTCGATCGAGCCGCAGGAAATGATGGCCATCGCCCGCTGGCTGGTGCCGTTCCAGAATCCGCAGGACCGGTTCCACCTGCTGGCCGACATGCGCGCCAAGGCGCCGGCGCCCGCGTTCCAGGCGGTGCTGGACCTGGTGCAGCCGCTCCTCACGACGAAGGAGTGGAGCAAGTTGACGGGGGCGCTGGGGATCGCGGCGGTGCCGGGGTTGGTGGCGGGCTGAGCGCGGGTGTCGGGGTCGGCTGCGCCGAACCCGACCTACGAACTCTGATCGCACTCACGTAGGTCGGGTTGCGCGAAGCGCACCCCGACGTCACGAGTCCACCAACTCCACCGGCCGATCGACGACGAGCCTGAACCGTCCCCGCCCCGTCTTCTCGATCCGCAACGGCCCCGCCTGCTCCGCCAGCCGCCGCTGCAACAGCAGCAGCCGCGCCTCGAGGTTGTCGCTGATGTCCGGCAATCGCAGGGCAGGGTCCAGCCGCAGCTCGCGGTTGCTGAACTCCGTGCGTCCCAGCTGCCGGTGGTCGCGCAACAGCTTCCACAGGATCGCGCCGGCCACGCCCTTGATCAGGTAGGTGTCGCCCAGGAAGATGCTGTCGTTGGCCGCGAAGTGCTTCACCACCAGCGGCTGCAGGACGGCAGGTGCGGGCCTGGCCGTCGCCACCGGCGCAGCCGCCGCTTCGGCGGCGTCGGCATGGGACTGCAGCAGCTCGATGGCCGCGCCCAGGTGCCCGGCGATCGCCACCAGCGCGTCCTCGTCTTCCCAGCTGAACTGCAGCTCCTGCGTGCTTTCCACGAACAGCACGCCCAGCATCCGGCCGCCGTTCTGGATCGGCACCGCCAGCTGGCTGTGGGGCTGCGCCAGGCCCGGGTACGGGATGTCGTGCACCGGTTCGAAGTCCGGGATGTTGGCGTTGAAGCTGCTGCGCATGGCCTGGCTGTAGAGCGCGGCACTGGTCATGTGGCCGATGCGCACCGGGGTGCGCTCGCGCGCGGCGACGCCGATCACGCCCTGCCCGAGGCCGATCTCGGAGCCGACGCCGGAGGTGGCATAGCCGCAGCTCGCCACCGTGTACAGCCGACCGGCGGCCGGGTCCAGCATCAGCACCATCGCGTGCTGGATGCCGAGGAAGTCGTTCAGGCTGGCCAGCACCGCATTGAGCGCCTCGTCCAGGCTGCCGCAGCGCCCCAGCCGCTCGCTGGCGCGCCGCACGCCGCCCAGCAGGCCGGCGCGCGGGGGCCGGGGCGGCAGCGGCGCGCCCTCCAGCGACTCGACTTCCTGCACCTCGTAGACGTCCGAGCCGAGCAGGCGGAACACGCCCTGCATCCCGCTGTGCGAGGCGATGCCGGCCAGCTGCGCCTTCATGCCCTCGAACAGCGGACCTTCGGTTTCCGTGCGCAGGTAGCGGATGTGCAGGCGGTGGAACTGCGCGGTGTGCGGGTGAAGCACCAGCGCCGTGGCGAACGGGTTGGCCAGGATGTTCTGCCGCGTCTTGTTGAAGAACTGGAACGACAGCGCCACGTGGCGCTCGTCGGCGTAGAACACCTGCGAGATGTAAGCCACGTTCGGCACGCCGTCGGCGCCGCAGGTGGCGACGATCGCCGGGATCATGCCTTCGAAGCAGGCGCGGATGTCCTGCAGGCCCGGGCCCGTCACCGCGCGCTCCCCAGCGCCGCGCCGGCGCGCGGGCCGGGCGTCTGGTCGAAGGCCTGCTCGGGCGTGAAGCGCACCGCCACCACGTCGTCCAGCCGGTGCGCCAGCATCGCGCGCGTCAGCGGCGGCGCGAAGCCGACCTGCTGGATCTCGTGCTCCATCGACTTCAGGTACGCGGCCAGCACCGGCGCATCGGCATCGACGGCCTGGCGGATCTCCGAGCGCGACGCCTTCAACTGCACCGTGCGGTGCGTCGACGGCTCGCTGAACACCACCGCGAGCTGGCCGGTGGCGGCGATGTCCTGCAGCAGCTGGCGCGAGGAACTACGCGACAGGTAGACGGTGATGTCCTGGCCGTTGGCCTCGACCCGGCTGCCCACGGCCCGCATGATGCTGGGGCGCAGCTTCGCATCGCGCGAGCCCACGATGACGGACACGCCGCGCGCCATGATGGCGACCAGGTCGGCGGGCAGCGCGGCGGCCATCGTGCTCAGGCGGCGAAGCGCCGCCGGGTGAACGCCAGGGCCAGCCAGAACGAGAGCACGGCATAGCCGGCCAGCACCAGCAGGTGGCGCGCCGCATCCGCCGGCCACTGGTCCAGGAACAGCGGCCGCACCAGCTCCACCGCGCTGGTCAGCGGCAGCCAGTCCGACACCACGCGCACCGCATGGGGCAGCTGGTCGCGCGGGAAGAACACGCCGGACAGGAACATCATCGGGGTGAGGAACAGCGTGAAGTAGTAGGTGAAGAAATCGTAGCCCTTGGCCAGCGCATTGAAAATCAGGGCGATGCAGGAGAAGGTGACGCCCGCGGCGAGCAGCACCGGCCAGGCCACCAGCACCTTCGGGCTGTGCACGATCCCCAGCGCCAGCATCACCAGCAGGATCGCCGTGACGGTAAAGATGGCCTTGTACGCGGCCCACAGCATCTCCGCCAGCACGATGTCGTCCAGGCTGACCGGCGCGTTCATGATGCCGTCCCAGGTCTTCTGCACGTGCATGCGCGAGAAGGCGGAGTACAGCGCCTCGAAGCTCGCCGCGTTCATGGCGCTCATGCAGATCGAGCCGCTCGCCAGGAAGACGATGTAGGGCACCGACGTGCCGCCGACGGCCACCTGCCCGACCAGCGCGCCCATGCCGTAGCCGAAGGCCACCAGCCAGATCAGCGGCTCGGCGATGTTGCCGATCAGGCTGGGGATGGCGAGCTTGCGCCACACCAGCAGGTTTCGGCGGAACACCGGCCACCAGCGCCAGGTCAGGCGCGGTGCGCGGAAGGGGTTGCGGTGCGTCGACATCGTCAGCCGTCCTCGCGGATCTGGCGTCCGGTGAGCTTGAGGAACAGGTCCTCCAGGTTGGCGGGCCGGTGCAGGGTGCGCAGCTTCGGGTGCTCGCGCGCCAGCGCCTCGATCAGCGGCCGCGCATCCTGCGTGTAGAAGAACACCGTCTCGCCGCTGAGTTCGGTGCGCGCCGCCAGGCCGCGCAGGGGGCTCGCCATCAATTCCACCGCGCCGTTGCCGTACACCTCCACCACGTCCGGCTCCAGGTGCTCGGCGATCAGGTCGCGCGGGCGGCCCTCGGCGATCTTGCGGCCGTGGTCCAGCACCAGCAGCCGGTGGCACAGGCGCTCGGCCTCGTCCATGAAATGGGTGGTGAGCAGGATGGCCTTGCCCTGCTGCAGCAGCACCTGCAGCCGCTCCCACATCAGGTGGCGGGCCTGCGGGTCCAGCCCGGTGGTCGGCTCGTCGAGCAGCAGCAGCCGCGGATCGTTCACCAGCGCGCGGGCCAGCGACAGGCGCCGGCGCATGCCGCCGGACAATTCGCCCGGCCGCGCCTGCGCCTTGTGCGACAGCGAGGCGAACTCCAGCAGCGACGGGATCCGGGCGCGGATGGCGGTTTCGGCCATGCCGAAGTAGCGGCCGTAGACCAGCAGGTTCTCGCTGCAGCTGAAATCGGGGTCGAGCGAATCGAACTGGCTCACCACCCCCAGCTGCGCCTTGATCGCCCGCTCGTCGCGCGGCATCGACAGGCCCAGCGCCCGGATATCGCCCTCGTCGGGCTCGGTCAGCCCCAGGCACATGCGGATGGTGGTGGTCTTTCCGGCGCCGTTCGGGCCGATGACGCCGAGGCATTCGCCGGGGTCGATATGGAAGGAGAGATCGTCGACGACGGTGGCTGTGCCGTAGCGCTTGGTGAGGTGGCTGGCGTCGAACAGGGTCTCGGGCATGGGCGGCGGCTATTGTGTCGCAGGCCGGCCCGGTCTGCCTGCCGAGCCTTCGCCGCCTTAGAATTTTCGTTTTGCCCGAGAGGACCCCGCTTGTTCCCACCCTTGCCCATCACGCAGCAGTACCTGCTGCCCAAGAAGCTGCTCACCCAATTCGCGGGACTGGTGGCGGGCGCACGGATGGGGCGCATCACGCATGCCATCATTCGCAGGTTCGTGGCCAAGTACCGGGTCGACATGAGCGAGGCGGCGGATCCGCGCATCGAGAGCTACGCAACCTTCAACGACTTCTTCACCCGGGCGCTGCGCGATGGCGCCCGCCCGATTTCCGTGGCGCCGTTCGTCTGCCCGGTGGACGCCGCCATCAGCCAGTTCGGCCCGATCGAGCACGACCAGATCTTCCAGGCCAAGGGCCACAGCTATTCGACACGGGCGCTGGTCGGCGGCGACCAGGCGCTGGCGCACCGCTTCGACCACGGCCACTTCGCGACGCTCTACCTGGCGCCCAAGGACTACCACCGCATCCACATGCCGTGCGAAGGGCGCCTCAAGCGGATGATCTACATCCCCGGCGACCTGTTCTCGGTGAATCCGCTGACGGCGCGCCACGTGCCCAGCCTGTTCGCGCGCAACGAACGGGTGGTCTGCGAGTTCGACTGCGCGCATGGCCCGATGGTGATGGTGCTGGTCGGCGCCACCATCGTCGGCAGCATGGCCACCGTCTGGCATGGCGTCGTCAATCCGCCGCGCACCCGCGAGCCGCGCGAATGGCGCTACGACGACAAGCAGGTCGTGATCGCCAAGGGCGCCGAGATGGGGCGGTTCCTGCTCGGCTCCACGGTGGTCCTGCTGTTCCCGCGGAACGTGCTGACGTTCACGCCGGACTGGGCGGCCACCAATCCGGTGCGCCTGGGCGAGGCCATGGCGACGGTGATCGAGACGGAAGCGGCGCTGTAGGTCCGGTTGCGGCCGCCAGGAAAAAAGCCGCCGTGGCGGACGCCACGGCGGCTTGCGTTCCACCTGCCTCGCGTCAGCGGAAAGCCGCGATGCCCCCCGCGTAGTCGGCCACGTAGACGCGGCCATGGCCGATCGCTGCGCCCACTGCCTTGCCGACCGTGTCCTGCCGCTGCAGGAGCGTCGGCCGCTCGACGGCGCTCCAGTCCAGCTTGATCACCCCTGCCTGGGCATACGCCACGTACAGCAGCACGCGGTGCTTGTCCAACCGGTAGATCCGGCCGGTGCCGTCATCGATGTCCACGTTGGCCGGGAAGTACTGCAGCGTCATGTACTGCGCGCCTCCGTCCAGCGTCGCGAACTCGGGATGCGCGGGATCGGCTTGCAGCTTGTAGTAGCCCGCGGCCACCGGGCGACAGTCCAGGCCGCCCTCCCGGTCGAACAGCTTGGTCGGCGACACCCCTCGGCAGGCTCCGCCCTGCACGTCCCGCAACGGCTCGATCAGGTCTGCCATGTGGTACGCGACGATGCCGAAGCTGTCGTAGCTGATGAAGGCGATGTCCCGCGCGATCTGCACGTCGACGCTCTTGCCGTCCGCGGAGCCGACGTGGATCTCGCCTTCCTCTTCCTCCAGCTTGATCGGCTCGAAGGTCTTGATGAGTTTCATCCCCGGGAGCGTGCCGTCCACCAGCAGGCCCGTCATGTTGACCACCGACACCCCGTAAGGTCCCGCGGCCACCACGGCATAGATCCTGCCGGTGGCCGAGTCGGTCCACAGCTTCACCGCGGTGGCGCGCCCGAGCGGCGGCTTGCCGCTCGTCGTCCCCCCCAGGTTGGCGACCACGTGCGCGCCGGAGCCGCCGGCCACCGAGGTGTCGTACACCGTGATGCCGTTGCCGCCATCGGCCACGATGGCGTAGTTGCCGTAGAAGGCAGCGCCGTAGGCGTGGTCCTGGCCGTGGATTTCGACGGCGCTGGTCTGGCTGCCCGTCTCGCCGGCACTGTGCTCGTACACGTCGGTTGCCGCCACGTTCAACAGCAGCGGGGTGCCGGGCCTGGCCCTGACGACGCCCGATATGTCCACGCGCCGCATGCCGAGGCTGGCGCACATGACGTAAGCCTTGCTGGGATCGTCGCCGAAGTAAACGCCGGCGGCGTGCGGCGCGGGCGTGTAGCTGTCCACCGGGTATTCGTCCATCAGGGTGTTGGCCACCAGGTGGAAGTCGTCGACCGGATTCCCCATCCGGTCGGCGATGCGCCAGACGCTCATGCCGTGCGGGCCGTCGCCGACGAAAAGGTGGTTCCCGAGGACGGTCAGCCCCTCCGTGTGGCCGATGGCCACTTCGGTCGGGCTGCCCGCGGGGGCCGCGCCGACTTCCGTTGTGCTGGCAAAGCGCGAGACCACGGTGAATCGTTCCGCGGGCTGCTTGCCCGGCGACGCCAGGTCGACGATGTCGATGAAGCTCATGCCGCCCGCGCCCGACGACTGCAGGATGTCGACCTGGCCCGCTGCGGACATGTTGCGCATGGCCGTCGTGCAGAGCGCGCCGCCGTGGCCGTTGATCTCCCCGGTGGCGAGCAGGATCGGCGCGGGGTAGTCGCCGCCGGCGGAGGGCACCAGGAACCGCGGCAGCGACTCGTCGCCCACGGGCACCGGTGTCATGTCGTAGGATTTGACGAACTCGTAGTCGGGCCAGTAGGCCTGGGGCTTGGTGTCGTTGTTGTACGGTGCGCCCGCGCCCTTCCATTGGCCCTGCGGGTTCTCGGCGCCCTGGGCGACAACGAGGCCGGCGAAGTGCTCGCTGAAGTAGGCCTTGTACGTCGTGGCGCCGGGTCCGTCCCTGAGGACGAACACATCCGCGACGCCGGCTTCCTCCAGCATGCCGGACCCATGGTGGGACAGGATGCTCTGGGACTGCGTACCTGTCGGCTCGTCCGGCCCGTGGGCGGGGACGGCCGGAACGAAGCCCTGGTAGCTCGGCGCCGCGGCGTTGGTGACGTCCACGGCCACCAGGCCGCCGAGGCCATAGGCGACATACGCCATGGTCTTGTTGGGGACCCCCGGTGCAGCGGGGAAGGTGATGACGTCCAGGCTGCGGGCCTGGTAGTAGTACTTGCCGTAGCGGTCGAAGCTGGCCCACGGATAGGCGGGAAGGGTCGTCTCCGAACGGTGCGACAGGAGTTCGAGCGAAGCCTGCTGCCAGGTGGGCATGCCGTCGGCATCGATGTACTGGCCGCTCAGCAGGTCGACCGCCTTCGCGTTCTGGTAGCCGAACCAGTCCTCGCGGGTGGTGTTGTCCGCGTACAGGTTGTACTTGCCGGTGCGAGCCAGGGTGGCGGGATCGTAGATGCCGAGGCCGAGGAACCCCAGCGCCGCGTAGATCCGGCCCCCGTGCAGCTTCAGGCGGCGCGGGCCGCCCCAGGGGTTCTCACCCGCATACTTGAGCGTCCACGTGCCGACCGTGGGCGCCACGCTGCCGCCCGCGGCAGCCAGCAGGTCGGCGAGCGCGATCTTCTGCAGGCCGAAGTCGCCGTTCGCCAGGATCGCCTGCAACGCGATGCCGTCGTTGTGGACGAGGATGTCGTTGATCGTGCCGTTATCGTGCGTGGCCGCGGGCTCGCTCAGGGGGTTGCCCCCGCCATCCGCGAAGTCGATGACCGGCGTCGTGTAGCTCACCGAGACCGTTCCCATGTATTGCATGGCGGTCGGATCGGCCAAGTTCACGACGCCGATGCCCTTGTTGCCCATGGACAGCAGCGCGATGGCCTGGCCCGGCACCAGCGTGATGTTCATGATCACGCCAGGCAGGCCCCGCAACTCGCGTACGGGCCGTTGCGTACTGCCGATTCTGGTGACGGCCAAGTGGTTGGCGACGCTGAAGAGGGCCCACTCTCCAGCAGCATTTGAATACGCTGCCACGGCCGTCGTGGCGCCGCCGATCTGGGCGAACTGCTGGGTCAGGTAGGCCTCGACCAGGGTGAGCGGCGAGCCTGGCACTGCTGCCGCGCTGGCGCGGGCCGCGGCCGATCCGGGCGCCGCCGCGTCGCTGCCGCCGCCGCAGCCGACGACGGCCAGGGCTGCTGCGCTGGCTGCGCCACCAAGGAGGGTGCGACGGGAAGGTGTCCATGCCGTCAGTCCGGCGAGGTCTCGTTTCATTGCTTCTGCTCCTGTTGATGAGTGGGACTGCAAAGGCCGGGACGCCGGTAAGGGCCCCGAGCAAGTACCACCGCTGAAGCTGTCCGAAACCTCGTTGCTGCCGGCACTGCAGCTGACCATTTATCAGCCCGACATGCCCGAGGCAACTTGCGCAAAGTCAAGTGAGCCGCTGGCGACGCCGTTGCAAGTTGTGCTGGATCAATGACGCGGGCGGCTCGCCTTCGAGAATGCCCAGGCCCACCCTTGACCGGCAAAAAGGAAGAACGCTTGTGAAAGAACGTCCCGGAAGTTCCGTCTTCATCGCGGCCCTGCTGGCCCTGGTGCCCTTTCTTCTGTCCGGGTGTGGCGGCGGCAACGACGTGCCGGAGCCGTCGGCTCCCACCGTGGCGGCCCAGGTCGAGGTGAGCGACCACGAAGACGCCGACAAGCCGAAGATCCAGCGCGCGCCGGATGGCACGCTGATCGTCGTCTACGGCGATGCGCCGGACGCGGCACGGCGCGTGTACGACGTGAAAGCGGCCAAGGAGCGGCCCGCGCGGGACATCTACGCGAAATCCTGCAAGCCCGATGCCGTGCGCACCTGCGACCGCGCGCGCGACTGGTCGGCGGCCGTCAACCTGTCGCGGTCCTCCGCCAGGAGCAGCATGCGCGCGGACTGGCGTGGCGATGGTGTGGCGCGCGACTATGCGGGCGACATCGACAAGCCGAACATCAAGGCGAGCGGTCCCGTGCTGGTCGTCACCTGGGTCGGGAAGTACTGCCCCGACGGCGATCTTGTGACAGCGGGCGTGCAGCCGCCCGTCCAGCGCGCCACCGAGTACCTGGAACGTGGCGGCCGCGTGATCCCCTTCAGTTGCGTCTGGGTGGCCCGCTCCGTCGACGCCGGCCAGACCTGGGCTCCGGCAGTGCAGCTGAGCACGGGGGAGCGGGACGCGATCCAGGATGCCAATGCCGGCAACTACAGCCCCGACACGAAGCAGGGCCGCGTGGCCATCACCTGGCAGGAAGACCCGCAGGGCCTGCTGCTCGGGGAGGCGGAGGGGCCGGGCGACGGGGCCGCCGGATCGAATACGAGCGGCGGTTCGGACATCTGGTATGTGTCCGCCACCGTGAACCTGTCGAACAACCCGGCCACCGTCGAAGACGACTTCGTCCTTGCGCAGCCGGTGCGGCTGACCGACAACCGCTCCGGCTTCCTCGCGATGGTGGAAGGGCAGCGCGTGATCGACGCCGCGGGCGCCGCGGTGCCGGCGAACCAGATCGAAGCGGGCACGGTCGGCGCGTCGCGTGCCAACGTCGGCCTCGACGGCGGCACCGCCATCGTCGCTTACGAAGAGAAGAAGGGCGCCGGGGAAGCGGAGGGCAAGTACGTCCGCTACGTCACGTTCCCTCGCGGCGACCCGCCGGCGGGAGCCGGTCGCGCCGGCTGCATCATCAGCGACCCCGCGAAGAACGCGCGGCGCGTCCGGTTCCTCACCCAGTCGGCGACCGACGCCGGGACCGCCGGCCTGCAGCTGGCGATCTTCTGGCGCGAGGGGGTCGGCGGCCAGGGCGCGACCGCGGACATCGTCCTGCGTCGCGGCAAGGGAGGCACCGGTGCGGCGAACCTCGTGCCCGCCGTGGATGCGCGCTGCGCCACGTCCGATCCCGCCGTAGCCGCCGCGCTGCGCAATGCGCGGGCGGAGAACATGAGCAGTCGTGCCTCCGTGGCAACCGTGGCGGACGACGGCTTGCGGGACGACACCCAGGCCAACGCCGCCGAGAATGCCATTGCCCATCGCGGTGTCCTGCGCGGGCCCGACCTCTGGATCGGCTATACGTACACGAAGAGCCTGGCGAGAATGGCGACCCAGGAAACCAACTACAACTTCTTCATCCGCAAGTTCGATGCGGCGACGCGGCGCTGGGAATTGCCGCGCAACGTGACCCGGATCACGGACCGCCGCATCAACGTGCGCGAGCCGCGCATCCTGGGCACGCCGAAGAGCAGTCCCGCAGCCTGCCCCACGGGCGCACCGGACGACCCCTCCACGACGGACCCCGCGCAGTGCCAGGACACCAATGTGCTCTACCTGGCATGGGGGACCCAGGAGAATGTGGTCGCCGGCGGGGACCTGGGGCTGTTCATCGCTGCCAGTACCGATGGCGGGGCCAACTTCAGCGCGCCCGTGCGCCTCTCTGCAGCCGCGGGGGCGCTGTTCGACGACGACGAGTCGGCCTACGAGACCCAGCTGGTCGCGCGGCCCGACGGTTTGCGTTTCTGGAGCGTTTTCAGCGAGCGGGTCCTGGCCAGCGGCCGCACCGCGGTGATCTACCGAAGCGGCAGGCTCGAGAAGAACTGAGACCCACCGGCTCAGAGCAGCAGGTAGGTCGCCGCGTTCGCGACGGAAATGCCGGTGAGATCGACGCGGATCGAGAACTCCGCCGCGGCGTCGGCGTCCGTGCTGCCGTATAGCACCTTGGCCGTCGCGTCGTACCAGAGCACGCCCTCGGTCGCCGCGCGCGGCGCGCTGCCCAGGAAGGTGAACTTGTCGTTGTTGCCGCTGGCGGCGACGTGGCCGGCCTGCGAGGGGCGGGCGTCGATGGTGCGCAGGTCGAGCATGTCGTGGTCCCTGGCATGGTTGAAGTCCTGGATCACGTCGCGCTTGGTGATCGACGGCCCGGATTCGCTGATGGCGTCGAAGTCGAACAGGTCCTTGCCGGCGCCGCCGATCAGGGTGTCCCTGCCGGTTCCGCCCGCCAGGATGTCGTCGCCGGCGCCGCCGCTGAGCGCGTCGTTGCCACCCAGCCCCAGCAGCGTGTCGCGCGAACCCGAGCCGGCGAGCGTATTGGCGGCCGTCGTGCCGGTGATCGGGAACAGCTGGTTCAGGTACACGATCGTCGAGCCGGTGGAGAAGGACAGCTCCTCCACGTTCTTGAGCGTCGTGTAGACCATGTGCGAGGCGGCGGAGACGCTGTCGACGTGGATGCCGGCGGCGTCCTTGTAGATCGTGAACTCCGACTGGGGCAAGCGGTCGAACCCGAGCCGGTCGACGCCGGCCTGGCCGTCTAAGGTGTAGATCCACTGGTTGAAGCTGTCCGGCTCCTGGATCGAGCGGATGTCGTTGCCGGCCGTGCCGGTCAGGATGCGGGAATACATGGCCATGGTGGCTCCTCTGGAGTTGGATGGTTCACTGGATGGGATTGGGCGCGCCCGCCTGCGCCTGCTGGATCACCTTGCGCAGGTGCGCGCCGAATGGCGCCGCTGCCATGGACCCCATGACGCGCAGCTCCTGCAGTTCCTGCCCGCGGGCGTCGAAGAACACCAGGCCCGGCGGGCCGAACAGGCGGAACCGGCGCATCAGCTCGCGGTCTTCGGGCGTGTTGCGCGTGACGTCCACCTTCAGCCGGCGCAGCGACTGCGCCTGCTGCAGCACCTGCGGGTCGGAGAAGGTCCCGCGCTGCATCTCCAGGCAGGACGCGCACCAGTCGGCGTAGAAGTCCAGCATGACCGGACGGTCCGATGCCTGCAGGATGCGATCGAGATCGCCCGTGCTGCGCACCGGCTCGAAGGCCATGCCCTGCCCGCGCGCCGGCCCGGCGGCCTGCAGGCCCGCCGGTGGCGGCTGCCGAAGGGGCGCGAAGGCATCGTCGTTGCCCATCAGGCCGCCGGCGATCTCGGCCAGGCCCGTCACCAGCATCAGCACGCCCGCCGCGCGGGCGGCCCGTCCACCGAAACCCTCATGGCCGGTGCGCGGCGCCGCCAGCGGCGTGAACAGGGCGGCCAGCACCAGCAGCGCGCCCCAGGCCAGCAGGCGCACCGACGGGCCGAGCAGCGGGTTGATCATCCACAGCGCCACCGCCAGCAGCAGGAAGCCGAAGAAAGACTTGACGTGCTGCATCCATGCGCCGGCCCGCGGCAGCAGGCGTCCGGCCGACCAGCCGGTGAGCAGCAGCGGCACGCTCATGCCGCAGGCCATGGCGAACAGCGCCAGCGCGCCGATGGCCACGTCGCGCGTCTTGCTGATGTACAGCAGGGCCCCGGCCATCGGCCCCGCCACGCAGGGCCCCACGATCAGCGACGAGACCGCGCCCATGGCGAACACGCTGGCCACCCGCCCGCCGCGCAGCCGGCCGCTGGCCTCGCTCAGGCGGCCTTGCCAGGCGGCGGGCAGCTGCAGCTGGAACACGTCGAACATCGACAGCGCCATCAGCGCCAGCAGCGAGGCGAACAGCACCAGCACCCACGGCTGCTGCAGGAAGGCGGCCAGGCCTTCGCCGACCAGTCCGGCGGCCACCCCGAGGCTGGTGTAGACGGTGGCCATGCCCAGCGCATAGGAGGCCGCCAGCACGAGGCCCCGGCCGCGCCCCGGGTCCTTCTCTCCGAGGATGATGGTCGACAGGATCGGCAGCATCGGCAGCACGCAGGGCGTGAGCGAGAGCAGCAGGCCGAACAGCACGAAGGCCAGCGCGATGCGCGGCAGGCTGCCGCCGCGCAGGATCGATTCCGCGGACACCGGCGCGTCGGCGTCCGGCATTCCGGCGGCGGCCACGGGTGCCGTCGTCGCCACCTGCAGCAGGCCGCCGCGCGGCTCGGGCGGCTCGATCGCCGCCACCGTGCCGGCCGCGGGATCCACCCGGAACCGGCGCGACTGCGGTGGATAGCAGAGGCCGCCATCCGCGCAGCCTTGGTAGCCCACGTCCACTTCCAATGGCGTGGCGGCGGGCGGCAAGGCCACGCGGCCCGTCACGGCATCGCGGTAGGTGGCGACCTGGCGGCCCAGGGCGGTGTCGAACGCCGTCCTGCCGGGCGGCAGTTGCAGTGCCGCGACGGAGACGGAAGCGGACTCGACGGACAGCGCATGCTGGTACAGCTTGTAGCCCGGCGCGATGCGCCAGCTCACCGCCAGGGCGGCGGGGCCGTCCAGCGCCACCTGCAGCACGAAGGCCTGGTCGGGCTCCAGGAAGTCCTGCGGCGCCGTCGGCGTGGCCGCCTGCGGCAGGCCGGGCAGCAGCAGCGGCACGAGCGCCAGCAGGCGCAGGGCCTTGGGAAAGGGATTGAACATGGGGGGCCTCACTCCTTGGTGTGGTGGGTGTGGATGACGCCGTCGGCATCCACGGCCAGGAACGCGAGCGTGCTGGCGCGCAGGAAGGCCAGCGCCTCGTCCTGCTTGAGCATCGCCACGGTGCAGGCCGTGCCGGCGGTGATGGCCTCGGGCGCGAGGACCGAGACCGACTGCCAGCGCGTGACCGGCCGGCCGTCGCGCGGCGACAGCACGTGGCAATAGCGTTGTCCGTCCTTCTCGAAGAAGCGCTCGTAGTCGCCGCTGGTGGCCAGGCCGCCGCTCGCCACCGGGATGCTGGCCAGCAACTTGCCCGGGTCACGGGGGTGGCAGATGCCGATCTGCCAGGGGCTGCCGTCGGGGCGCGGGCCGACCACGCGGATGTCGCCGCCGAGGTTCACATAGCCGCTGGCCACGCCCTGCGCCTGCAGGACGGCCGCGGCGCGGTCGGCGGCGTACTCCTTGCCGAAGCCGCCCAGGTCCACGCGCGCCAGCGGGTCGGCCAGCCGCAGCGCGCGGCCCTCGATGCGAACGTGATGCCAACCGACGTGGGGCAGCAGCGCGGCCAGTTCGGCGTCGCCGGGGATGCGGCCCGCCTTGAAGTCCCACGCGCCCTGCAGCGCGCCGGTGGTGATGTCGAACAAGCCGTCGCTGAGCGCGTGCAGCCGGCCGGCGTAGTGCAGCAGCGCCAGCGTCTCGTCGTCCACCGTCACCGGCCCGGCATGGGCGCCGGCATTGATGCGGCCGATGACGCTGTCGGGCCGGAAGCGCGAGTACTTGAGCTCGATGCGGCGCACTTCGGCTTCGGCGGCGCAGGCCGCCAGCAGCGCCTGCGCCGGCTCGGCGCCGGCAATGACCACTTCGCAGGGGCTGGCCATGGCCCGGAAGTCGTGGCTCTGGACGTTCATGGTGTCGCGCCTCAGAACCGGTGCGTCACGCCCAGCTGCACGCTGCGGGCGTCGAAGGGCGCCAGGCCCGGGTCGCCGCGGCCCTGCAGGGCCCAGTCGCCGCGCTGGCGGTAGGCCTCGAACTTCGCGTCGATCGACCAGGCGGGGTTGACTTGCCAGGCCAGCTTCAATCCGGCGGTGACGGCGCCGAATGCGGACAGGCGCTGGTCCTGCGTGTAGTAGCGCGCCCCGGGGTCCGGAAAGGTCTGGCCCGTGGGGCCGGGGTTGTAGGGGACGTAGAACGAGGCGGCGTTCTGCGAGTACAGCCGCAGTAGCGGCGTGACCGTCCAGCCCGCGCCCAGGGGCTGCTCGAACTCCAGGCCCAGCGTGTGCGCCCGCAGGCCGAAGGAGTCGGTGTAGAAGCGGTAGCTGGTGCGCACGCTGGCATCGGTGGCTTCCAGGTGGTGGTTCCAGCGCAGCAGCAGCGTGCTGGCGTTGCGCTCGCGCGGACGCTCGTCCCAGGCCTTGTAGGGGTCGCTGTAGTAGCCGCTGCCGCGGGCGTGGCGCACGATCACCTGCGCGATGTCCGAGGGCGTCAGCACCTGCGTCACGCCGGCCAGCACCTCGACCACCGCCTTGCGCTCGCCCGCCACGATGCCGTTGGTGGGGTTGATCTCGTCGCGGGTGACGCCCGCGCCGGCGATCAGCGCGGTGTTCTTGCCCTCGTCGGTGAACCACGTCAGCGTCGTCGAGAAGCTGCGCGAGAGGTAGTCGGCCTCCTTGGAGTAGTTGCCGCCGACGTTCAGGGAGCCGCGCGCGAAGTAGCGGGTGAGCCCCACGCCGAGTGCATTGCGCCGGTCCTCCAGCGGCGTGAGGCGCTGCGTGTGGTAACGCGGCGATGCGCCCGACACCGCATCGGTGACGGCGTTGGCGTCGAACGACCAGGACTCGCCCAGCGGCACGGTGAGGGCCAGCGCGTGTGCCTTGATGCCGACGCGGTCCTCGCCGGGCTGGCGGTCCTGGTAGTCCAGGTACTTGTACGAGAGGGTGCCCTGCTGCGGCGCCGTCTCGGCCAGTGCCACGGTGGGCGCCAGCGGCAGCAGGGCCGCCGCCGCCAGCAGGGAGTGGTGCAGCGTCGCCATCAGTTGCAGCCGCAGCCGCCGCCGCCGACGCCGGCGCCGCCGGAAGCGCCTTCCTTGCTGCTGTAGGTGTGCTCGACGTAGGCGCTGTCCAGGCGGTCGGCGTCGAAGGTCATCGACGGCCGCGCGAGCACGCCCTTTTCCCAGGGCTGCACGGGCGCCAGGCCCGAGCAGCCCGCGAGCAGCGCGCAGGCCGGGACCACCCATCGGGACAGCGCGCCAAGGTGACCGGAGCTTTGCATCACTGCGCCTCCAGCAGGAGGGCGATCTCCTTTTCCAGCGGGGACGTCTGCGAGGGCTGGAAGCCGGCATGGACTGCCGCGATGCGGCCTTCGCGGTCGATCAGCACGCTGGTGGGCATGCCCTTGACGCCGAACAGGCGCGGCGTGGCGCCCTTCTCGTCGAACGCCAGCGCGAAGCGCGCAGGGACTTCGGCCAGGAAGCGCCTCGCCTCCGCGGGCTTCGCATCGAGGTTGACGCCCAGCACCTGCAGGCCCCGCGGGCCCAGCCGGGTCTGCAGGTCGTTCATCCAGGGGAACGACTGGCGGCAGGGTCCGCACCACGAGGCCCAGAAGTCCAGGTAGACCACCTTGCCGCGCAGGGCGGACAGCTTCACGCCGCCACCGTCGGGGCCGGGCAGTTCGAAGTCCGGGGCCGGCAGGCGGAGGGTCGCGGCCAGGGACGGCTGCAGGCCGGCGGCGAGGGGGAGGCTGGCTGCCAGGCAGGTGCCGAGCCAGCGGCGTCGTGTCAGGTTCGTTGTCATCGGTCGGTCCTTTCTTCGTCGCCGCTGCGGGCGGGCGGGGGTGGATGGCGGGCCGATATTAAATGTGTTTATTGCACATTTCAAGGAAATTTGTAGCCATCCGTACTACGGCCGACCGGCTCCCTGTCCGGGAAGGCATGGGTGCAAGGGCAACGCCGCGACGCTCCGCGACGGACGGGTCGCGGAGCGGCAAAGGGAGAAGGACGTCGTGGGCGCGGCAGCTTGCCGCACCCGGCTGGCGGCGCGTCAGCGCCCGGATTCGACCCTGGAGACCACCCAGCGGCCGGCGATGCGCGCGGCCTTCACCTTCACGTAGGCGCCGTCGGCGAGCGTGACGCCGTCTTCGAACCGGGTCGCCTGCGTGTAGACGAACACCTGGCCGCGCAGCGTGAAGCGGCGGGCCGCGGTGTCGAGGTCGCTCACGGTGCCGTAGAACTCGTACTCGCGCTGCTCGATCTCGGATTCGTCTTCCACCTCCACGCGACTGGCCACGATCACTCCGTCGACGGAGCGGCCGTGCACCTCCACGCTGGCGCCCAGCGTGAAGCTGCCCTCCACCTGGGCGGCGCGCGCGTCGACCGGCAGGCCGTTGACGCTGAAGCGCTGGACCGAGGTGAAGGAGGTCACCTTGCCTTCCACTTCCACGTCGGCGCCGTCCGCATCAGCGAGCGCCTGGGCATCGGCATCGCGCAGGTCGATGCGCGTCGCCGTCCACGCCGCGTCCGTGCGCCGCGTGGCCAGGCGCACGCGCACCAGGCGGCCGTCCGCCAGGCCGGCGGGCAGCGCGAGGCCGCCCGCATCGATGACGGCCGTGCCGAGCCTGAAGCGGCGCGCGTCCGGGTCGAACGCGGCGACCGTTCCACTGAGCTGGTAGCTGGAGGGCGCGGCCGTGCCGGATTCGACCCGGGTCGCGAACAGCCGGCCGGTGCGGGTGTCCAGGTAGCCGTACACCTCCACGAACATCGAGGCATCCAGCGCGTCCAGCTGCATGGCAGCGCCGTCGAAGACCGTATTGGCGCGCACCTGCACCGTCTGCCCCAGCACGGTGAACGTTCCCGACTGTGGATCGACCGTTCCCGCCGGGCCGGCCCACTCGCTGGCATAGGTGATGCGTTCGGCCGTCGCGGTGGGCAGGTCACCGGCGCCCGGGGGCGCCGAGATCGGCGAGCCCTGCACCGACACCACCATCCCCACGCGCAGCGCGGAGACGGCGCCGCCGTCGCTGCGCACCACTTGCGCGCCGCGGTCTTCATAGCGCACCCCGCCCACGATGATGGAGCCGAGGCCGGTGACGGTGCCGCTGGTGAACGAACCGGTGCCGCCGCTGTCCAGGCCGGCGGAGCTGCCCCCGCCACAGCCGGCCAGCTGCGCCGCCATGCCGGCCAGGGCCAACAACGCCAGGCGGCGGTTCACGGGAAACGGGGGCAGGCGATGGCTCATGGCAGGGGCTTCCTCTTCGTGCGTTTCGGCGGGGCGACCGGGGCCGCGGGGGCCGGCGCCGGTGCGTCCATGGGTTGCATCCAGGAATAAAGGCCCAGGCGCAGCGCCTGGTCCTGCGGGCGGCCGGCCGCCTGGTCTTCATCCATCAGGGCCTGCAACTGCGGCCCGAGGGTGGTCATGAGATGGCGCCACTCGTCGGCGATCAGACGGCGCGCGTGCGCGAGGGATTCGACCGACAGCTCGTCGGCCATCAGGGCCTGCTCGAAGTGTTCGCTGCCGGTGCCCATCACGTTGGCGGCCGCGGCCCGCAGGTGGGCGCCGACGTTGGCGCCGAGGAAGCCGACCATGCGCGGCCAGTCGGTGCGCGGCACGAACGACTCGGCCAGCAGCGTCACGCGGCCCCGCGCCGCGTCGACGGTCACCAGCCCCAGTCGCTCCATCTCCGCCAGCACGCTGCGCGGATGCACGTCGCGGGTGATCGAGGCCGCCAGCGACTCGAAGCTCGGTGCCGGCCCGAGGCGCGACAGCTTGCGCGGCCGGCCCCTGGCGTCGATGTAGGGACGCTGGCTCACCCAGCGGGTGAGCAGCTCGGTGGCCAGCGAGCGTGCCGCGGGCGGCGCGGCCTCCTCCGCGGCCCGCGCGGCCAGGGCGAGCCGCGTGACTTCGCGGCGGGTCAGGCCGGTCATGGTGCTGATGCGGCTGGTCACCCGGTCCCCCTGCGCGCCGGCGTCGGCGCAGGCCTGGCGCGCCGCGACGACGAAGGCCTGCCGCAGCAGTTCCTCCATCGGCTGGATGGTCACGCCCCGCGCGATGCACAGGGCCGCCAGCGGCGCCAGCAGCTCGGAGATGGCCGAGAGCAATGCTTGCTGCTCGGCCTGGAAGGGTTGGGACGAATCCATGGGTGGGAGGGCTCTGGACGGATTATGAATGTGTTGTGTGCACATTCAGGTCCAGGCGCCGGAAAAGCCGACCGGGCCGGGAGGCTTTCCGGGATCCCGCCCAGCCGACCCGATGGACGGAATGGCCGGCGGCTCGGCAGTGGAAATCCGCGCCTTGCGGACGCCGCGCCGGCGGTGTAGCGTCCCGTTCTCGCCTGGAGCACGCGCCATGAACTACCGCTGTCCCAAATGCAGCCACCGGCTGAAGGTCCGCACCCTGTTCTTCCACGACATCTCCACCTGTTCGCACTGCGGCACGAAAGTGGTGCTGGGTGACGTGCTGGCGTTCTTCATGGCCGCTCTCACCATGCTGGTGGCCGCATTGACCAGCCTCTACGTGTTCAGCAACGAAGTGGCGGAGTACTTCGTGGCTGCCGGCTATGCGGTGGCGATCGGCATGCTCTCGGGCATCGTCGTGCTGCTGGTGCTGGGTCGCGCCACGCCGTTCAAGCGCATGCGCTCGCGCCCGGTCACGCGCTCGGAAACGGCGCCGACGCCCATCTCGAAGGTCTGAGCGGCCCCGCTCCTACTGGAACGCCACCTCGTCGAAGCTGCGCAGCTTGCGGCTGTGCAGCCGCTGCGGCCCCTGCGAGCGCAGGATCTCGATCGCGCGCATGCCGATGCGCAGGTGCTGGTCCACCCGTTCGCGGTAGAAGGTGTTGGCCATCCCCGGCAGCTTGATCTCGCCGTGCAGCGGCTTGTCGCTGACGCACAGCAGCGTGCCGTAGGGCACGCGGAAGCGGAAGCCGTTGGCCGCGATCGTCGCGCTTTCCATGTCCAGGGCCACGGCCCGGCTTTGCGAGAAGCGGCGCTGCGGCTCGTTGCCGGGCAGCAGCTCCCAGTTGCGGTTGTCGGTGCTGGCGACGGTGCCGGTGCGCATGATGCGCTTGAGGTCCGCCCCCTTGCACTGCGTGACGTCCGCCACCGCCTGCTCCAGCGCGAGCTGGATCTCGGCCAGCGCGGGGATCGGCACCCACAGCGGAAGTTCCTCGTCGAGCACGTGGTCCTCGCGCACGTAGCCGTGGGCCAGCACGTAGTCGCCGAGCTGCTGGCTGTTGCGCAGGCCCGCGCAGTGGCCCAGCATCATCCATGCATGCGGGCGCAGCACCGCCACGTGATCGGTGATGTTCTTCGCGTTGGACGGGCCGACGCCGATGTTCACCATCGTGATGCCCTCGTGGCCGGGCCGGATCAGGTGATAGGCGGGCATCTGCGGCAGCCGCGGCGGCGGCGCGCCCCAGGCGTCCACGGCCTCGGGGGGCAGGCCGACGCGGCGCGTCACGACGTTGCCGGGTTCGACGAAGGCGATGTACTCGCTGTCCGGGCGGTTCATCTCCTCGTGTCCCAGCTTCACGAATTCGTCGATGTAGAACTGGTAGTTGGTGAACAGCACGAAGTTCTGGAACCAGTCGGGCGTGCTGCCCGTGTAGTGCCGCATCCGGTGCAGCGAGTAGTCGACGCGCGAGGCGGTGAACAGCGACAGCGGGTGCGCCTGCCCGTGGTCGAAGCGCAGCGTGCCGTTGGCGATGCCGTCGTCCATGGTGCCGAGGTCCGGCAGGTCGAACATGTCGCGCATCATCGCGCGGCGCGCCTGCGGCAGGTTGCCCTCGATGTGGTCGTGTTCCGCGAAGGAAAAGTGGATCGGCATCGGCTCGCTGCTGGTTCCCACCTCCAGCGGCACGCCATGGTTTTCCAGCAGCAGCCGGAACTGCTCCAGGTAGTAGCTTGCATACAGGTCGGGCCGGGTGAGCGTGGTCTCGTAGCGGCCCGTGCTCGCCACGAAGCCGTAGCTCAATCCGGAGTTTTCCAGCTGCGCCTGCGGGATCACGCTGTCGGTGTGGATGCGCACGAAGGGGTAGCAGCCCCGCACCCGCCCGGGCAGCGACTCGCCGGCCACGAAGCGCTGCATCGCTTCGCGAAGGTGCTGGATCTGCTGCGCATAGATCGTCTGAACCTGCGCCAGCGCGCTTTGCGCATCGGTGTGGAACGTGGGCGCGATGAAGGGCGGCATGAAGGGCATCCGCCTATTGTGCAACCGCCCTGGCGCAAGCCCCCTTTCATCCCGGCCGGGGGGGCGAAGCTGTCCTACATGGTGTAACGGCGGCAGATGACGTTACAACTTGCCTGTGCCGACGAAAGTTCAGGGCATCGAAAACGAAGGCTCACAAGAGCAATCAAGGAGTCCAAGAACATGACGACGCAAGCGGTGGCAGCCAATCCTTTCGCCCTGATGGTCGACCCGGCCGAAGTGCGCGCCCATATCGACCGCTCCGAAGAACTGGGCAAACTCAGTCAACGCCAGTGCCACCCCCTCGACCGCGCCGTCATCCGCTGCGCCAGCGCCGAGATCGCCGCCTTCGACGCCAAGATCGACCGCACCACCATCTACCTGCCGCCGGAAGAGGACAAGCAGTCCCCGGTCACCCGCACCTACACCCGTCGCGTCAATTGACCTGACGCAAGCCGGCCCGCCCCGCGTCAGCTGACGCGGCGGATCGGGATGCCCAGCGGCTGCGGCCGCGGCGGATTCACCTGCTGCTGTCGCAGCCAGACTTCCTCGCGATCCCGGCGCGCCTGCTCCGCGGCCTGCGCCCGCTGCTGCCGCAACTCCTCTTCCCGGGCCTGCTCCAGCCGCGATTGCAGTTCGCGCTGGCGCTTTTCCTCCGCTTCCCGCGCCTGCTGCACCCGGCGCGCCTGAACCGACTGTTCCTCGCGACCCGCCTGCTCCTGCAGGCGCGCCAGTTGCTGCCGGCGGGCGTCGGCCAGGCGGGCCTCTTCCGCCTTGCGGGCCTGCGCAGCGCGCCTCTCCTCGTCCTTGCGGGCCTGCGCGATCCGCCTGGCTTCTTCGGCCTTGCGCATCTGGGCCAGACGCTTGTCGTCCGCCGCCTTGCGCACGGCGGCGGCGGCGGCGCGTCGCTCGTCGTCGCGCCTGGCGGCGGCCGCGCGCTTTTGTTCCTGCTTCTGCTCGGCCTCGCGCCGGGCCAGCGCGAGGCGGCGTTCCTCGTCCGCCTTCTTGTCGGCGACGGCGCGGCGGCGCTCCTCCGAACGCCTGGCTTCCACAGCGGTCGCGCGCCGCTGCTGCTCGGCGCGCGCGGCGGCACGCTGTTCCAGGCGCTCCTGTTCTTCCTCGGCGCGTTTCATGGCAAGCCGCTTCTGTTCCTGTTGCTGCTCGCGCGCGGCGCGGGCCTGGGCGGCCTTCGCCTGCTTTTCCGACGCGGCCTGGGCGCGCGCAGCGGCTTCGGCCTGCGCCCGGGCCCGGGCTTGCGCTTCCGCCTGCGCCTGCGCTTCGGCCTGCGCCTCCGCCTTGGCCCGCGCGTGGGCCGCGGCGCGCGCCGCATCCGCCTGTGCCGCCTGGGCGGCCGTGCCCGGCGCCGTCACGCGCAGCGGCGCCGCCGCCGTGCCGGACGGCCCCATCTGCACGTTCGGGATCGGCTGCGCCCGGGCGACCTGCGGCTGCGGTGCCGGCGCCGCGGGCGCCGGGGCAGCCAGCTGCGCCGGCGGCATCTTGGCCCTGGCCAGCGGGCCGGGGGTGACGGGCGCGACGGGCGCGACGGGAGCCGTGGCGGCGGCGGGTGCTTTCGCGGAGAGCCTGGAGCCGGGCAACGAAGAGGCCGGCCCGGAAATGATGATGTCGCGGCCCTGGTTCACCAGCGTCGTCGCCGGCGGTGCGGCCGGCGCGGCGTGTGCCACGCTGGGCATGCTCACGGTCGGCTCGCCGCGGCGGCGGGCGCCGGCCCAGCGGTCGAAATCGTCCGTGGCGGCAAAGGCCGCCTGCGGGCCGCGCTCGAGATTGCGCGCGCGGAAGGTGGCGCGCTGGCCGTTGCGCACCTCCATGGCCTCGCCCTTTTCCCCGTATACGACGCCGGCGCCGGAGAGCACGGCCACGCGCGTCACCCCCCGCTTGCTGTCGACGTCGATGCGGTAGTCGCCGACGGCGCGGGCGCGGAAGGCGAGGTTGGGCGTGCCGATCTCGAAGCTGTCGCCCGGCTGCATGCGGGTGACGGAAAAGACCACGCTGCCCTGCGTCAGGCTCAACTGGGTGGCGTTCTCGACCACGTTCTCCAGGATCAACTGCGTCTGGCTGTCCATCCGCAGCGCGTGGCCGGCGGCCTGCAGTTCGGCGCGCGAGCCGCGGTCGGTCCAGAGGCGGTCACCCCGCTTGAGCACCCGGCGGGGCTGCACGTCCTGCCATTCGGTGTCGCCCTGCGGCGCATAGGCGACCGAGCCCTCGGCGTGGTTCAGGTGCGCGGCGGGCACGGAGACCACCTGCGCCGATGCGGCGCCGCCGCAAGCCAGGGCCAGGGCTGCCAGGGCAAAAGTCCACCGGCGAGAGCCCTTGCCGCCGATGGGTGTCACATGCTGCGCGTCCATGCGGTATTGAACGCCTGAGCCAGCCGTTCGGTGAACAAATACCGTGTAAAGCCCGCGATCCCGACCCGGGCTTGGCTGGCCGGCGTGAACTTGTCACGCGGCCGTTTTCACGGCGCGACCGGCTCTCGCATCGTCACGAACTCCTCCGCGGCGGTCGGGTGGATGCCGATGGTCGCGTCGAACACCGCCTTGGTGGCGCCGGCCTTCAATGCGACCGCGAAGCCCTGGACGATCTCGCCGGCCTCCGGCCCCACCATGTGGAGGCCGACCACGCGGTCGCTGGCCGCGTCCACCACCAGCTTCATGAGCGTGCGCTCACTGCTTCCGCTGAGGGTGTGCTTCAAGGCCTTGAACTCCGACCGGAAGACGTGCACGGCGCCGTCCCGCAGGCGCGCCTGGGCCTCGCTCAATCCGACCGTGCCGATGTTGGGGTGCGTGAACACCGCCGTCGGCACCAGTTCGTAGGCCATGCTGCGCTGCCTGGTGCCGAACAACTGGTCGACCACCACCATGGCTTCGGCCAGCGCCACCGGCGTGAGCTGGATCCGCGCGGTCACGTCCCCGACGGCCAGGATCGACGGCACGGAGGTGCGGAACCGTTCGTCGACTTCGATCGCGCCGTCCTTGCCCTGCCGGACGCCGACGGCGTCCAGCCCCAGCCCGCTGGCATTCGGCACGCGGCCGGTCGCGTACAGGACCGCATCCGCCACCAGCGTGCCGCCGTCGCCCAGCGTGAGGTGCAGGCCGTGGGCGCGCCGGTCGATCGCGCTCACTTCGGTGCGCACGCGCAGGTCGACGCCGTGCTTGCGCGTCTCCTGCGCGAAGAAGGCCTGGATGTCGTGGTCGAAGCCGCGCAGCACCTGCTCGCCGCGGTAGATCTGCGTCACCTCGGCGCCCAGCCCGCGAAAGATCGATGCGAACTCGCAGGCGATGTAGCCGCCGCCCACCACGGCCAGCCGCCGTGGAAAAGGCTCCAGGTCGAACATGTTGTCGGAGGTGAACACGCAGTCGCGGCCCGGGAACTCCGGCACCGTCGGCGTGCCCCCGGTGGCCAGCAGGATGTGGGCGGCGCGCCAGTGCTTCACGCCGTGGGCGGTCTGCACCTGCACCGTGTGGGCGTCGGCCAGCGTGGCCCAGCCGCGCACCACCTGCACGCCGGCGCCGTCGAGCAGGCCGGCATACACCGTGTTCAGGCGCGCGATCTCGCGCGCCCGGTTCGCCTTGAGTTTGCGCCAGTCGAAGCGCGGGCTGCCGACGTCCCAGCCGTATCCCGCCGCATCCCGGAAGTCGTCGGCGAAATGCGCCGCGTAGCTATAGAGCTTCTTCGGGATGCAGCCCACGTTGACGCAGGTGCCGCCCAGCGCCGCCGCTTCGGCCAGCACCACGCGGGCGCCGCGTTGCGCGGCCATGCGGGCCGCGCGCACGCCGCCGCTGCCTCCGCCCACCACGAAGAGATCGCAATCGAATCCGCTCATCCACCTGCTCCTTCGCGGCGGTGCCGCAGGGCTCCACTGTAGGCGCTGCCCGACGACCTCGTCCCGCGGCGGGCAAGTACCATTCGCGCATGCATGTGACCACGTGGTACCGCAGGGTGGGCCGGACCAGCCTGGCGCCGGTGCGCTGGGCCGCCGCCTGGGCGCGCATCACGTTCTTCGGTTCGGTGATGGTGGTGCGCGCGCTGTCGGCGCGCAGCTACGGGCCCGAGACCCGGCACAACCTGGCCCGCCACGTGTACCTCGACACGGTGCCCATCCTCGGCTGGTTCACGGCGCTCAGCGCGCTGTTCACGCTGATCATCACCCGCATCGTGGTGGTCACGTCGGCGCGCTACGGCCTGTCCGAATATGCGCTGGAGATGGTCATCCGGGTGCTGGTGGTGGAGCTGATCCCGCTGACCGCGGCGCTGTTCGTCGCCCTGCGCTGCACGATCCCCAGCGGCGCGGCGCTGGTGGAGATGCGCGGTGCCGGGCACTTCGGCGACCTCCACCGCGCCCGGCTGGACCCGATCAGCGTCGAGGTGCTGCCGCGGCTGATCGCCGGCATCTTCTGCAGCATCACGCTCACCGCCCTGAGCTGCGTCGTGGCCGGCGTGCTGGCCTATCCTGCCGTCTACGGGCTCAACGCGGCCGCGCTGGATGGCTACTTCCACATGGCGGGGCGGGTATTCGATCCGCTGTTCACCTTCATCTTCGTGCTGAAGGTCGTGTTCTTCGCGCTGGCGGTGGCCGTGATCCCGATGGCCTCGGGCCTGAACAACATCGAGGGCGACGGCTCGCGCGAGAGCGCCGCGCTGCAGGGCCTGGTGCGGATGTTCGGCGTGCTGCTGGTGCTCGAGGCGCTGGCGCTGGTGGGCAACTACCTTTGAGCATGGCCGACGAACCCAGGCGCCCGCCGCCGCCCCCGCCCCCGCCGGCCGAGACGCCGGCGCAGAAGTCGGAGCCGGCCGGCCGGAACGTGCCGGTGAAGAACCTGACACTGAAGGCGACGCTGCTGCTGGCCTTCACCCTGGCGCTGATCCTCGCGGCGGCGCTGTTCCTGGTGCGCGCCCGCGGCTACTTCGACCCCAAGCAGCCGCTGGTGCTGGTGACGGACAACGCCGAAGGCGTCGTCGCGGGCATGGACCTCACCTTCTCGGGCTTCCCCATCGGCACCGTCCGGCGCGTGTCGCTCGGCGACATGGGCAACGTGGTGATCGAGATCGACGTGAGCCGGGACGATGCGCAGTGGCTGCGCACCTCCAGCGTGTTCACGCTGGTCAAGCCGATCCTGGGGCCCTCGCAGCTGCGCGCCTACAGCGGCGTGCTCAGCGATCCGCCGCTGCCGCCGGGGGCGCGGCGGCCGGTGCTGCGCGGCGACTTCAACGAGGAAATCGCCCGCGTGATCGGCGCCGCCAAGGACGTGCTGGACAACCTGAACCAGATCACGGCGGAGAGCTCGGAATTCAACCGGTCGATGGCCAACCTGCAGGTCTTCACCGAGAAGCTCCAGAGCCGTCGCGGCGGCGCCTTGACCGCCATCTTCGGCAACGAGGAAGACGCGCGCAAGCTGGTGGCGGCGGTGGACCGCGCCAACGCCGCGATGGCGCGGATCCAGGCACTGGCCGACCGCAGCACCACCCTGGTCGACCGGGCGGACCAGCGCCTGTTCGACCGCGGCGGCCTCACCGATGAAGCGCAGGCCAGCCTGCGGGAAATGCGCACGCTGCTCACCGAGGCCCGCGGCAGCCTGCAGAAGATGGATGCGGTGCTGACCGAGGCGCAGGGCGTGGCCGGCAACGTGCGGACCGCGACCGAGGACCTGGGCAGCCTGCGCGGCGAGGTCGAGGCCAACCTGCGCAAGATCGAGGACATGCTCAACGACCTGAACCGCAAGTGGCCCCTGGCGAAAGAGCGCAAGGTGGAGCTGCCTTGAAGGTCCTCCTGTGGCTCGTGGTCGGCGCTGCGTTGGCGGGCTGCGGCAACGCGCCGCGCCAGCCGGATTGGCTGGTGAATGCCGATGGCGCGCAGGACCGCTACCAGCGTGCCTACCTGTCCGGGCGCGACCGCGCGGCCGTCGATGAATTTGCGCGCCTGCGCCGCGAGGTGGCCAGCACCGCGCAGCCCGGCCTGGTGGCGCGGGCGGAGCTCACGCGCTGCGCGGTGCAGCTCGCCAGCCTGGACTTCGCCCCCTGCGCCGGCTTCGAGCCGCTGCGCGCCGATGCGCCGGAGGCGGAGCGGGCCTATGCGGATTTCCTGCAAGGCCGCCTGGAGCCGGCGCGCTCGGGGCTGCTGCCCCAGGCCTACCGTGGCGTCGCCGGCGGACAAGGCGGGGCGGGCGCCATCCGGGACATCGAGGACCCGCT
>JAJTCN010000021.1 GCA_021323335.1 Ramlibacter sp. | reverse complement strand
GCGCAGCGCCTGCCGGACCAGCTCGGCCAGACCTTCGTGGTGGAGAACAAGCCGGGCGCCGGCGCCGTGATCGGCACCGACCAGGTCGCGAAATCGCCTGCCGACGGCTACACGCTGCTGCTGATGTCGAACACCCACACGGTGAACGAGACGCTGGTGCAGAACAAGCCGTACGACCTGCTGCGCGACTTCATCCCGGTGGCGCCGATCAACTATTCGGACCTGGTGCTGGTGGCGCATCCATCGGTGCCCGTCGCCAATGTGCGGGACCTGCTGAAGGCCGCGAAGGAGCGGCCCGGGAAGTTGAATTACGCGTCCTCGGGCACCGGCACGCCGTACCACATGGCCGGCGAACTGTTCAAGGCGATGTCGGACACCAAGATCGTCCACATCCCGTACAAGGGCAGCTCCGGCGCGCGCACCGACGTGCTGGGCGGCCAGGTCGACATGATGTTCGACGCCGTCACCACCATGACCGAGCAGGTGAAGGCGGGCAAGGTGAAGGCGATCGCCACGACGGGCAAGAAGCGCTCCTCGGTGCTGCCCGACGTGCCCACGGTGGACGAGTCGGGCGTGCCGGGCTACGAAGCCACGATCTGGCTCGGACTGATGGCGCCCAAGGGCACGCCGCCGGCGGTGGTGGCGCGCCTGAACGAGGCGGTGACCAAGATCGTCAGCCAGCCCGAGGTGCAGCAAACCTGGGCCCGGCAGGGCGCCGTGGCGCTGGTGATGAATCCGCAGGCCTTCGAGAAATACGTCGCCGACGACGTGCAGAAGTGGGCCAAGGTCATCAAGAGCGCCGCGGACTTCGAGCGCAAGCACGATTGCCGCATCGGCGGCAGCTTCGGCGCCGTCGGGTTGATGAAGGACAAGCTGGTCGCCGGCGAGCCTTGCGACGTGCTGATCCTGAGCGACGCGCTGATCAAGGGACTGGTGGCCGAAGGCCGCGCCGATGCATCCTCGGTGCAGGCCCTCGGCGGCGTCAAGACCGGCGTGGCCGTCAAGCAGGGGCGGGCCGCCGTGGCGATCCGCAACGTCGACGACCTGCGGGCCCTGCTGGCATCGGCGCCTGCGATCTACTTCCCGGATCCGGTCAAGGCCACCGCGGGCATCCATTTCCTGAAGGTCCTGCAGGCGCTCGGCCTCGCGGACGACGCGAGCCGCCTGCGCACCTTCCCGAACGGCGCGACGGCGATGGCCGCGCTCGCGCAGGCCCCCGAGCCGGATGCGGTGGGCTGCACGCAGGTGACCGAGATCCTGATCACGCAGGGCGTGCGGCTGACGGGCCTGCTGCCGGCGCCGCACGAGCTGACGACGGTGTACACGGCGGCGGTGGCCAAGGGCGCGCGGGAGCCGGGACTCGCCCGCGCGCTGGTCGCGGCGCTCGCCGCGCCGGACGCGGCGCAGGTGCGGCGGGAGTGCGGGTTCGAATAGTGCTTGCTGGGGTTCGGGCTTCGCCGCTCACCCCAGCCTACCGGAGCACCGCGCATTTCTCCCGTAGGTCGGGTTGCGCCCGGAGGCGCACCCCGACGCTCAAGCCAGCAGCGCGTTGACCCGCTTCACATAGGCCGCCGGATCTTCCGGCAAGCCGCCTTCGGCCAGCAGCGCCTGGTCGAACAGGATGTGCGCCAGGTCATGGAAGTTCGGCGAAGACTCCAGCTTCTGCACCAGCGGATGCCCCGCATTGACCTCCAGCACCGGCTTGGTGTCGGGCGCCTTCTGGCCGGCCTGCTTGAGCAGCCGCGCCAGCTGCAGGCTCACGCCGCCTTCGGTGACCACCAGGCAGGCGGGTGAATCGACCAGCCGCGTGGTGACGCGCACGTCCTGCGCCTTGTCCTTCAGCGCTTCCTTCAGCCGCGCGAGCACCGGCTTGAAAGTCTCCGCGGCTTCCTCCGCGGCCTTCTTCTCGGCCTCGTCCTGCAGCTTGCCCAGGTCCACCTGGCCCTTCGCCACGGACTGCAGCGGCGTGCCGTCGAACTCTTCCAGGTAGTTCAGCGCCCATTCGTCCACCCGGTCCGTCATGAACAGGACTTCGAGTCCCTTCTTGCGGAAGATCTCCAGCTGCGGGCTGTTGGCGGCGGCCGCCTGGGTGTCGCCGGTGACGTAGTAGATGGCCTCCTGGCCTTCCTTCATGCGGGCCTTGTAGTCGGCCAGCGAGACGCTGGCGGTGTCGCTCGCCGTGGAGGCGAAACGCAGCAGCTTCGCCAGGCGCTCCCGGTTGGCGAAGTCCTCACCCAGGCCCTCCTTGAGCACCGCGCCGAACTCGGTGTAGAAGGCGGCGTACTTCGCCTTGTCCTCCTCGCTCGCGCCTTCTTCCTTCTCCGCCTTGGCCAGGTCCTCCAGCATCGACAGCACGCGGCGCGTGTTGCCTTCGCGGATCGCCTTCACGTCGCGGCTTTCCTGCAGCAGTTCGCGGCTGACGTTCAGCGGCAGGTCGGCGGAGTCGACGACGCCCTTGACGAAGCGCAGGTAGGACGGCAGCAGCGCCTCGGCATCGTCCATGATGAACACGCGCTTGACGTACAGCTTCACGCCGGCGGCCTTCTCGCGGTTCCACAGGTCGAAGGGAGCGTGCGCCGGGATGTAGAGCAGCTGGGTGTACTCGGTGCTGCCTTCCACGCGGTTGTGGCTCCAGGCGAGCGGGTCCTCGTGGTCGTGGCTGACCGACTTGTAGAACTCCTTGTACTGCTCGGGCGTGATGTCCTTCTTCGCCCGGGCCCAGAGCGCCGTCGCCTGGTTGACGGTTTCCCACTCTTCGGAGAGCACGTGTTCGCCGGGCTGGCCGTCCTTGCCTTCCTTCCATTCTTCCTTGCGCATCAGGATGGGCAGGGAGATGTGGTCGGAGTAGCGGCCGATGATGGACTTGAGCTTCCAGGTCGAGAGATAGTCCAGCGCGTCGTCGCGCAGGTGCAGCGTGACGCTGGTGCCGCGCTGGGGCCGCGTGATGGACTCCACCTCGAAGTCGCCGGCGCCGCCGCTGACCCAGCGCACGCCTTCCTCCGGCTTCAGGCCGGCCCGCCGCGATTCGACCGTGATGCGGTCGGCCACGATGAAGCCCGAATAGAAGCCCACGCCGAACTGGCCGATCAGCTGCGCGTCCGCCTTCTGGTCACCGGACAACCGGTTCATGAACTCGCGCGTACCGCTCTTGGCGATGGTGCCGAGGTTGTCGATCGCCTCCTGCTGCGACAGGCCGATGCCGTTGTCGGCGATGGTGAGGGTGCGCGCCTCCTTGTCGAAGCTCACGCGCACTTCGAGGTTGGGCGCATCCTCGTACAGCGAGGTGTCGTTCAACGCCTCGAAGCGCAGCTTGTCGCAGGCGTCGGAGGCGTTGGAGACCAGTTCGCGAAGGAAGATCTCCTTGTTGGAATACAGCGAGTGGGTGACGAGGTGCAGCAGCTGCGCGACCTCGGCCTGGAAGGAGAGGGTCTGTTTCTGGGACATGGTGTTGTTTATTGCGCGTGCACCAGCTAGGGGCAGCACGTGAACTTTTCAAGGTCGACGATGCTAGCGCACGCCTCCCGTGAACTATTCGACGTTTCCTGCCGAGTTGATTGACCGGGGGCGCCCGGGTGCGTGCAACGACTGGTTACAGTGCTCCCATGAGGATCGAGTTGCCTTCCACCACCTGGGCCGACTCCGCGCACCGCGCGGATGACGACGCGCACACGCTGACCGTGGCGCCGCTGCCGGCGCCGCACTGGCCCGGCGACGCCTGGACGAGCGACCCGAGCGCCACCCTGCGCACCCAGGTCAGCGCCGATGCGCCGGTGACGCTGACATTGACGCTCTGACCCGTTCACTCCACCAATGAAAAAGGGCCGCATCGCTGCGGCCCTTCGCGCTTCTCTCGGGTGCTCCGGGAATCAGAAGCTCATTTCACCCGACGGGATCTTGCCCAGGCGCAGCGCCTGGACGGCTTCGTCGCGCACCGCCTTCACGTCCAGCGACGAGGTCGGCAGCGCCGCGACGCGCGAGCCGGCCGGCTCGATGCTGCGGGTGGCCGGCACCCGCGACGCTTCGGCCATGACTTCGGCGCGGGTGCGGTTGCCTTCGAACTTCAGGGCGAACTGGGAAGCATCGGCTTCGTCGGCGCGGGCGGCACCCGTGGCGGCGGCGGCGATGGCGAGCGTGGCGAGCAGGAACTTGGCATTCATGATGGGACCTTTGCAGTGAGTGGCGAGGAGAACGGTTTCAGCGGTCGGTGCGGGTTCCTCTTTGCCCCTGCGTCAACCGTGATCTCACTGTAGGTGGCGCGCTTTAGGCGAGCCTTAGCGCTTTCTTAGCCGCGCGTTAGCGGCTGCGCATCACGCCGGTTCGATGCGCGCGATGAGGCCGCTGCGGTCCTGCCGGTTGCGCAGCGTCAGCAGCAACCCGCAGCGTTGCGCCGCGGCCTGCGCGATGGACAACCCCAGCCCGCTGCCGTTGCTGCCGTTGCCCGGCACGCGGAAGAAGCGGTCGAACACGCGCGGCAGCAGCTCCTGGGGGATGCCGGGGCCGGTGTCCACCACTTCGACCGCCATGCGGCCGCCATCCTGCAGCAGGCGCACGTCCACCACGCCGCCTTCGGGCGTGTAGCGCAAGGCGTTCTCGATCAGGTTGTCGAGGAGGCTGCGCAGGTCGGCCGGCGCGCAGTGCAGCGTGAGCGCCTCCGCCGGCTGCGTGGCCACGATGCCGAGGTCGATGTTGCGCTGGTCCGCCAGGCCGATCAGCGTGCTGATGCTTTCGCGCAGCTGCGACTGCAGGTCGACGATGGCCGGACCATCGGCACCGGCCGCCTCCTGCCGCGACAGGCGCAGCAGCTGGTCGACCAGCCGCTGGGCGCGCCGCACGCCCGATTCGAGTTGCGCGAAGCGCTCGGCGGAGGCCTGGCAGTCGACGTCCTGCCGCATGTTCTCCACCTGCAGGCTGATGGCCGCGATGGGCGTGCGCAGTTCGTGCGCCGCGTCCTGGACGAAGCGGCGCTGGGTGGCGAAGGCGTCGCGCAGGCGCCGCAGCAGGCTGTTGAACGAAGCCACCAGGGGCGCGATCTCCCCCGGCACGTGGGCGACGGACAGCTCCGAGATGTGGTGCTCGTCCTGTTGCGCCGCCTGCCGGCCGATGTCCTGCAATGCGCGCGACATCGCCCGCGCCACGCCCCACAAGGCCAGCATGCACAAGGGCAGCAGCAGCAGCACCGGCGCGATCGCGGTGCCCGCACGCTCCGCCGCCAGCTTGGCGCGGAAGCGGTCGCTTTGCAGCACCTGCACGCCGGCGCCGCCGGTGGCTTCGGCCGGCAGGGTGTAGACGCGCCAGCTGCGCCCGTCCTGCTGCACCTGGTGGAAGCCGGCTGCGGGTTGCAGCGGCACGCGCACTTCGGGCCACGACGTGACCTGCAAGGCGCCCTTCGCATCGTAGGTCTGCACCACGTAGGCACCCCATTTCTCGACGCGCTCGGCGTTCAGCGGCGCGGGCTGGATGCTGCGGTTGTCGCCGAGCGCGGTGGCCAGCTGCTGCATCTGTTCGTCCATGAAGGTGTTCACCATCATGGAGTAGCTCCAATAGGAAGCGACCGCGCTCAAGGCGCCCACCAGCAGGAACAGCGGCACCAGCCAGAGCATCAATGCGCGCCGCAGCGAACACATCGGGCCGTTCGGGAACACATGCCATTTCATGGCGCACCTCCTGTGGCGGCCGCGCCGCCGGCGACGCGCCAGCCCAGCCCCCGCACGTTGCGGATCGCGTCGATGCCCAGCTTGCGCCGCATGCCGTGGATCAGGACATCCACCGCGTTGCTGCTCACCTCCTCGCCCCAGCCGTAGATGCGGTTCTCCAGCTGTTCGCGCGAGAGGATGGCGCCGGGGCGCTCGAGCAGCGCGTGCAGCAGCGCGAACTCGCGCGCCGAGAGCTGCGAGCGCTCGCCCTGCACCAGCACCTCGCGCGTGGTCAGGTCCAGCTGCACGCTGTCGTTGCCGATGACGGAATGCGCGGCGCCGTCGCGGCGCCGGATGATGGCGCGCATGCGGGCCACGAGCTCGCGCATCTCGTAAGGCTTGAGCAGGTAGTCGTCGGCGCCGAGATCGAGGCCCGCCACCCGGTCATCCAGGCCGTCGCGCGCGGTGAGCACCAGCACGGGCGTGCGGTCACCGCTGCTGCGGGCCAGGCGCAGCACTTCCACGCCGTCGCGCTTGGGCAGGCCGAGATCGAGCAGCACGCAGGCGTAGTCGCCGTCGGACCAGGCGCTCTGTGCGAGCAGGCCGTCCTTCACCCAGTCCACGGACCAACCCTGGCCGGCCAGGGCTTCACGCAGGCTGCGCCCGATCATTTCGTCGTCTTCCACCAGCAGCACCCGCATTTCATTCCCCGTTCGGCCTTTCCTCGACGCACCAGGCATGGTTTGCCGCTGGCCGGAGCGTAGTCCACAAGACTTAGCCGGTCGTGAGCCTGGTCGCCGTCTCCGTGACACAAAAAAACAACTGCCGTTCATCGCCGGTGGTTTACCGCCAATCCGGTGACATTTGCTTACGGGTGCCCTGTGGCTCGTGTGGTGTGACGGAATCGACGAACGCGCCCGCTGATCCTTGGAAATGCCTGACACGGCGGGTTGCGGCGGGGGTGTCCCGCCCCTAAAGTTCGCATCACCGTAGCTTAGGCATTCGGCTTAAGCGGGATAAGACAGATCGTTAGGAGTCACTCACATGAACACTTCCATCCGCGCCATCGCCGCCGCCGCCCTTGCCCTGGCTGCCACCTCCGGTTTCGCCGCCAGCGACACCGCCACCCTGAACGTGACGGCCAGCGTGGCCGCCGTTTGCAAGCTGACGCTGTCGGGCGACATGGCCTTCGGCGCCCTGGATCCCACGCTGACCACCAACGCCACCGCCAGCGTCACCGCCAGCTACAAGTGCACCAAGGGCACCCCCGTCACCAGCTTCACGGTGAACAGCACGACCACCGGCAGCTACAGCGGCTCGATGTCCGGCGCGACCGCCGGCAACACCGACGCCATCCCGTACACGATCACCTGGACCAACCCCACCGCCTACACCGGCGCGGGCCTGGGCGCCACGATCACGGCGAAGACGGTGACCCTGAGCGGCACCGTCACGAACGCGAACTACGTGAACGTGACGCCGGACGGCTACTCCGGCTCCGTCGGCGTCGCGGTCAACTACTAAGCACCTGCCTGCCAGCACCCGCCGCCCCGTCGCGGGGCGGGCGGGAGCTTGGTCGCGAAGAAGCCATCCATGATCATGTGCCGACAAGTCTTGCTGCCGCTGCGGGGGGCGCTCACGGCCGCCCTGCTCCTGGCCAGCGGCCTGGCGGCGCAGGCGGCGACGAGCTCGGGCACGCTGCCGGTCACCGCAACCGTGCTGTCCAAGAACGTCTGCAAGTTCGTCACGCCGAACGTGAACGTGCCCTTCGGCACGATCGACCCCCGCCTCGCGACCAATGCGACGGTGACGGTGACCACCACGTTCAAGTGCACCGGCAGTGCGCCGACCGCGGCCTTCCTCATGACGGTGAACGACGGCCTGTGGTCTACCGGCGCCAACGCCCGGCGGATGCGCCACGCCACCACCACGACCGAGTTCATGCCGTACTCGCTCGCGGTCTCGCCCACGACCGGAACCGTTGCCAAGAACGTGAACCAGGTCCTCACCATCACCGGTACGGTGTTGCCCGTGGACTACCAGGATCGCTTCTCGGGGACCTATTCGGATACAGTCGTGCTGACGCTGACGCCCTGAAGTTCCCGCGTCGGCCCACCAAGCCGCTGTCCATGATGACCTTTCGCATTGCCGGCCGGCACGCCGCCCGGGCAGCCGCTTTCGCGGCGGCTGCCTGCGCCCTCGTGCCCGCACTGGGCTCCGACTTCTCCGTCTCCCCGGTGCGCGTCGAACTGCGCCCGGGTGCGTTGAGCGAGACCATCACCGTCATGAACCACGCCCCGGCGCGCCTGCGGGTGTCGGTCAAGCTGATGGAGTGGACGCAGGACGAACAGGGCAACGACATCTACAAGGATTCCGGCGACATCGTCTACTTTCCGCGCCAGCTGGAAGTGGAAGCCGACGGCCGCCGCCTCGTGCGCGTGGGCGCCAAGACCCCCGCGGGGCCGACCGAGCGCACGTACCGGGTCTTCATCGAGGAGCAGCCGGAGGCATCGCCGGAAGGGCGCAACGCCCAGATCGCCGTCTACTTCCGCTTCGGCGTGCCGATCTTCCTGCCGCCCGCGGTGCCGCGCATGCAGGCGGACGTCGGCGAGCCCGTCCTGGACAAGGGCAAGCTGTCCCTGCAGGTGCGCAACGGCGGCAACCAGCACTTCCGCGTGGTGCGGGTGATCGTCAGCGACGGCGCGGGCCACCAGCAGGAGATCGCGGGCTGGTACTCGCTGGCGGGCGCGCAGAAGACGTACACGCTCGACATCCCGGCCGAGGTCTGCCGCCGGGCGAAGACGCTGAACGTGAGCGTCGAAGGAGAAGGCGTCAGCGCGGATCGCAAGCTCGATGTCGATCCCGCGCGCTGCCTCTGAGCGTTTTTCCGGCGGCCAGTGGCCGTCGCCCGCCTTCCTGTTGTTGCTTGCCATGGGCTGCTGCGCAGCCCCAACGGCACATCCCCAGCAGCGCGCGCCCGCGGCGCAGGGAGCGGCCGCGCAGCCGGAGCACGCCATCCTCACGCTGCGCACCAACGGCGTGGAGCGCGGAGAGTTCACCGTGCTGCGCATCGCGGACGGCGATTTCTGGATCGCCGCCGCGGACCTGCCCAAGCTCCAGATCGCGCCGCGCGAGCAGGCCCGGCGCGAACACGGCGGGGAAACCTGGTATTCCGCCCGCCGCCTGGGGGCCACGTCGGTGCGCTTCGAAGAGCAGGACCTGCGGCTGGTCATCGATTTCCGCGCCGACGTGCTGGCCGGCACGCAGGTGGACTTGTCCAACCGCGCCGCGCCCGTGCCCTTGTCGGACCCGGTGAACAGCCTGGTCCTCAGCTACCGCCTCGGGGTGGAGAAGCCGGCGCAGGGGCCCACGGTTGTCGCGGCCGACACCGACCTGAACGTCCGGGTGGCGGGCATCCTGCTGCGCCAGGAGATGCGGCTGGACTCGTCACCGGACCGCAAGCGGGTGACGCGCGGCGCCACCCAGGCCATCTGGGACGACCGCAAGAACGCGCGCCGCTACATCGCCGGCGACGTGGTTTCGCACGCCGGCCCGTACGGCAGCACCATCACGGGGGCGGGCGCGATGGTCGCCAAGGTCTACGACCTGGCGCCGGACCTGGTGCGCCAGCCCACCGCCAACATCCATGCCAGCACCACGCTGCCCGCCGACGTGGAGGTGCAGGTGGACGGCACCACGATCTACCGGGGCCGCGTGGCGCCGGGGCCGATCACCCTGGACAACCTGCTTCTCAGCGGCGGCACCCGGACCGTGCGCGTCGTCGTGACGGACTCCGCGGGCCGCCAGCAGATCATCGAACAGCCGTTCCTCTTTGCCGATACCGTGCTGGCGAAGGGCTTCCACGAGTACAACTACTTCGCCGGCAAGCGCTCGGACATCTCCGAGACCAACACCTTCGTCTACCGCGAGAGCGCCTGGCAGGGGTACCACCGCTACGGACTGAGCGACGACCTCACGGTGTCGGCCGGCGGCGAAGGCAACGCGGATTTCCACAACGTCGGCGCCGGCATCACGCTGCGCAGCGACCGCGCGGGGCTGCTGGCGGTGGACCTGATGCGCCATACGGACCGCGCAGCCGGCACCAGCGCCAACGGCTGGTCGGCGCGCTACACCTACCAGTCGCCGCTGGGGTCCCTGGTGCTGGGACGGCGGCAATTCGGCGACCGCTTCCACAGCTTCGCCACCACCCTGGACAACCCGTTCCCGCGGCGCGAGACGCGCATCGGCTTCGCCACGAGCTGGTGGCGCCTGAACTTCTCCGCCGACTGGGTGCGCAGCGTCAAGGCGGCCGAGACGCAGGACAACCGCTTCGCGCGGCTGTCCACGAATCTCTCGCGCAAGGTCAGCCTCTTCGCGGAATACCAGACGACCCGCGTCAACGGCAAGGACGGGTCGGCCTTCAACGTCTACCTGCGCGCCGACCTGGAGAACGACCACTGGGTGAGCACCACGGCGCAGAGCCAGTCGGGCATCCGCGACTTCGAGGTGCAGGCGGGCAAGCAGCTGCCGGCGGGGGAGGGCTTCGGCTACCGGGTGGGCACCACGGTCAGCTCCGCCGACGGCGGCTCGTCGCAGCGCTCGTCGTTCCTGGCGGCGGACCTGAACCTGCGGCCGGCCAGCGCCAGCCTGTACGCGCAGACGACCCCCGGCGGGCAGGGCGGGACGTACGTGCTGGGGCAGGTGTCGGGCGCGCTGGTCGCGCTGGATGGATACTGGGGGATGACGCGGCAGGTGACCGACGGCTTCGCCCTGGTCAAGCTGGGCGTGCCGCAGAAGGACGTGGAGATCCTCCTGAACAACCAGCCGCAGGGCCGCACCGATGCCCTGGGCCGGCTGTTCCTGCCGCAGGTGGGCTCGTTCGGGCGCCAGGACATCACCATCAACGACAAGGAGCTGGGCATGCAATACACGATGACGGAGCGCAGGCGCACCATCGCTCCCAGCTACCGCAGCGGCACCATCGTCGACTTCGGCGTGCGCAAGGTCAACGCGGTGGCCGGCACGGCCTGGCAGGTGCGGGGCGGCGAACGCAAGCCGATCGTCGCCCGGTCGTGGACGATGGCCGGCGACGCGGGCTCGGTGGCCATCGAAACCGGCTCCGCCGGGGACTTCTACCTGGAAAATGCGGAGGCCGGGGTGTACACCGGCAGCCTGCGGATCCAGGACCGCGCGTACACCTGCCGCATGACGGTGCCGACGTTCCCGGAGCCGGTGCACGAACTGAAGGAAGGCCTTGTCTGTGAGTAGAGCCCTGCTGCTGCTTGTGCTGTGCCTGGCGCCGCTGGCGGCGCCGGCCGCCGTGGTGTGCCGGCTGGTGTCCGGCGGCAGCCTCGGCTTCGGCGCTTACGACTTCTTCTCGCCGGCGCCGAACGACAGCCTGGCCAACGTCACCGTCACCTGCGCGCGGGACGGCGGCCCGCAACACACCACGCTGCTGATGCGGGTGGACCAGGGGATCAACGGAGCCACCGTGAGCGCGCGGCGGCTGCTGCACACCGGAGGCTCCGGCGACACGCTGGCCTACGGCCTGTACCGTGACGTCGGCCGCACCAACGTGTGGGGCGCCACCGACAACGTGAACACGATGTCGGCGACCCTGTCGATCCCGAACCGAAGCTCCGCCTTCGCCACGTTCGTGATCTACGGGCGCATTCCGGCGGGACAGGACGTCAGCGCCGGCACCTACCGGGACACGGTCGGCGTGACGCTGATCTATTGAGTCAGACGGCGCCGGGCGGCACCGCGGTGATGTCGGTGGCGACGGCCGGGCCCTCGCCGTACTCGTTGGCCGGCGCGCTGGGCTGCACCAGCCAGTAGATCATGATCGCCCAGCCGATGAAGGGGATCAGCCACACCAGCTGGAACCAGCCGCTCTTGCCCATGTCGTGCAGGCGGCGTGCGCCCACGGCCAGGGAAGGCAGCAGCAACGCGAGGTTGGCCAGGAAGCCGAGCATCTCGAGCCGCAAGGCCTGGAACACGACGGCAACACCGACGCAGGCCAGGAAGAACCACCAGTATTCCGAGCGTCCCGCGCGACCGTTGAAGTCGACGTACTTGTCCCGCAGGCAACGGATGACGGCTGTCTTGAAGTCCATGGAACCCCTCCTCGTTGTAAGCGAGGCCATCATACGGACGCGCCCGGCGAACGCAAGCAACTAGTTCCGGGCCGGCGGCAGGCTGTCGCTCAGGCGCCCGCCGAAGAACCCGGGGCGGTCCAGCAGGCGTTCGGCCAGGGCGCGAACCGACCTGGCGTCCCCCAGCTGGCCGCCGGCCACGGCGCGCACGTATCCCGCGGTCACGCTGCGGCTGTCCAGGCGTTCTGCCACGCGCAGGTGATGCGCCGATTCACTGGCGCTGCCTTCCATCAGGAGCACCAGGGCCATCGCCGCATGGCTCTCGCCGAAGTTGCGATCCAGCTCCAGGGCGTGCGCGAAGGCATCGCGAGCCGCCACCAGGTCCCGCAGCAGCAGGCACGCCCAGCCGAGCGCATGCCACGTGCCGATGTGGCCGGGCAGCGTGCGGATCGCCTGTTCGAGGTGCCGGCGCGCTTCGGGCACGTCACCGGCGAGCAAGCTGGCGAGCCCGAGCGCGGACCAGGTCCGGCCGTCGCGCGGATTGACTTGCAGCGCGCGCCGCAGCAGGCCCTCGGCCCGGTCCGCCTGCCGGCGCGCGAGTGCCACGTAGGCGGCGGAAACGAGGGCCTCGGCCGTCGGCTGGGGCTCGAGCAGCGCTTCGTCGGCGAGCGCAGTGGCTGCGGCAAAGCGCTCGAGATCGACGGCGACGAGGGCAGCGACGCCCATGGCTTGCCGCTGCAGGCCGCCGCTCGCTTGCTGCTGCTCGACCCACTGCCAGGCTTCCGGCAGCAGCCCGAGGTGATGCATGGAGCGCAGCCAGAGGACTTGCAGGCGACCCAGCAGTTCGGCGTCGGTCCCCGGCTGGGCGATCGCGGGGGCCACGGCATCGCGGCAGGCCGCGTGGTGGCCCGCGCACAGGTGCACCAGCGCGACGTCGTGCAGCAGCGCGGCGTGGTGGCCGGCGACGGCCTGCACGCGCGCAAGCAGCGCGAGGGCTTCGTCCCACTCGCAACGCGCCATGGCGACGTGCACGCGCCGGTGCAGCCAAGCAGCGGGCTCCAGCCGGTGCGCCTCGGCCACCTCGATGGCGGACAGGGCGGTGTCGTGCTCGCCGGCGGCCAGCGCCGCCTCGCAGACTTCGGCGAGCAGGTGGGCGTTGGCAGGGTCCTGCGCGAGATAGCCCTGCAATTGCCGCAGTCGGTTGGCGCGCGCGGCGGCGGTCGGTTCCATGGCTTGTGCACTCCCTAGCAAGACAGATCCCAGTCGGCAGCGGTGCCCAGCATCTTGCGCACGTGCAGCAGGGCCTGCTTGTGGATCTGCGAGATGCGCCCCTTCGTGAGCTGCAGGTCGGCCGCGATGCGCTCGAACGGGACGTCCTGCATGTAATGGCTTTTCAACACGGTGCGCTCCTGGGTGGGCAGGCGCTCGACGGCACGCAGCAGCCTTTCGCGCAGCTGCCTGAGTTGCACGCCTTCGTAGAAGTGTGCGGTGCCCGTCGCCCCCGGCCGTTCGACCATCGCGGTGCCTTCGAGCATCCAGCATACCGCCAGCCCCACGCCCACCTCCGCCACGAAGCGCATCAGTTGCTCCGATGTCTGCGGCGCGCCGGCCGCTGAAGCCGTTTGCGCCAGCGCGCCCTCGCGCACGTCCTGCAGCCGCTCCGCCCGCAGGCGCTGCCGCACGGCGATCTGCTGCTGCTTCTCGGTGAGTTTTTCCAGCCCGTTGAGGATGGCTCCATGCATCCGGCGCGCGGCGAAGGTCCGGAACTGCACGCCGCGCGCGGGATCGAACCGGTCCATCGCCTCCAGCAGCCCGACGCACGCCAGCTGTTGGTAGTCGCCAAATTCGATCTCGTCGTGGAAGCGCCTGGAAAAGTAGGAAGCCGCGACGACTTTCGCGTACGGCAGGTGAAGATCCAGCAGGCGCTCGCGTGCCTGCTCGTCCCCCGCGCCGCGCAACCGCCGCCACAGCAGCCTTTCGTCCTCCGGATGCGTCGCGTGGTCCACGCCACCCTCAGTGGAACGAGCCCACGAGTGCCTTCAAGAGCAGCGACCAGCCGTCGACGAGCACGAACATGAGGACCTTGATGGGGAGGGCCACGGTGGTCGGCGGCATCATCATCATCCCGAGGGACATCAGGACCGAAGAGACGACCAGGTCGATCAGGAGGAAGGGCAAGAAAACGAGAAAGCCGATCTGGAACGCGGCGCGAAGTTCCGACAGCATGAAGGCGGGGATGAGCTGCAGGGTGCCGATGTCCTGCATGCCTTGCGGGGGCGTGGCCCTCGACAGCTCGACGACGAGCGCCAGGTCCTGCTCCCGAGTCTGCTTGACCATGAACTCGCGCAGCGGCGCCAGGCCCTTGGCGTAAGCGTCTTCCATGCCAAGGGCACCGTTCATGAACGGCTGGAACGCGTTCTCGTTCAGGTTCATCAGCACCGGCGACATGGTGAAGAGAGTGAAGAACAGCGCCAGCCCGATCAGCACGGGATTCGGGGGAGTCTCGGGCATGCCGATCGCGTGCCGCAACATCGACAACACGATGATGATGCGCAGGAAGGACGTGACGCAGATCAGGAGCGCCGGCAGCACGGCGAGCACGCTCAGCCCCAACACGACGCGGACCGCCTGCGCGGTGTCGGCCGGTCCGCGTTCCGCTGCAGCGACGGCGGCATGCGGGCAGGAAACCGCCGCGGCTGCCAGCACGACCAGCAGGAGGCGCGTGGTTCTCATGAGGCCTCCCCTTCACCGGCAGCCTTGCGCTGCGACAGGACGGTCACCTGCTGGGGGGTGCATGCCAGCAGGTATTCCTCGCCGTGCCACTTCACCACGTGGACACTCGCCTGGGGCGTGAGCGCTACGCTCCCCAGGCGGGCAGGAACGCCGCGCGCGTCCCGCGGCAGGTGCTTGACCATCGATGCAAGGGCTCCGGTGCTCCGTTGGAGCAAGGAGCGCAGGGCCGTGGCGGTTGTCACCTTACAAGGCCAGCGGCAACGGCAGCTCGGTGATGCGCACCGCGAAAGACCCATCGACGGCCACGAGGTCGCCCCGGGCCACGACGCGACCGTCCAGGACCAGGTCGACGGGATCTTCGACCGTGCGTTCCAGGCGCAGCACTTCGCGCTCCCGCGCCGCAAGCAGTTCGCCGAGGGTCATGGCGACCGTGCCCACGCGGACCTGCAGTTGCACCTTGACCGAATGCAGCGGGTGCGCTCCCTGCACCAGCACGGCGCCGCGCGGCGACGTCCCGTCGGCGTCCTCGAGCTCCAGCGGCTGGGCGCTGAGAGAGGCACCGGCGTTCATGAACGATTCGATCATCTGGCTCATGGATTCAACTCCTGTCGACATCAGGCGGACGTGGGAACGAGTTCGATCGCCCGGTGGGCGCCACTGCGTGCGAGAAATCCGTCGAACACCGGCAGACCGCCGGAATCGCGAACGCTGAGGGGGCGGGTCAAGGGATGCGGCAAGCGGACCACGTCACCGACCCGCAAGCGCTGGAGCATCGCCACATCCAGGTCACAGTCGGCGAGCCGCGCCTCGACGCGCGTCGGGCACCCGCCTGCCGCTTCCACGAGCGGCACCAGCGGTGGCAACGCCGCGCGGGCCGGACGTGTCGCGGCCCCAGACGCTTGCAGCACGCGCTGCACGCACGCTGCGTCCATCAGCACGCGCGAGCCGCACGGAAGCAAGGCCATGACGGCCCCTGACCACTTGCCCGACGGAGGACGCGTTTCCGAGGGCGCGGGCCCGTTCCGGTCATGCTGGAGCGCATCCGCCAGGCGGCGGCACGACTCCTGCCTGCACGCCGTCGCTGCTTCCTCGACGAGCGCAGAGGAGCCGCAGCCGGCACCGAAGAGCGATTGCAATTCCGCCTGCGACGCGTCCGACCAGTGCACCCAGGCGTCCACCGCCACACCGTTGCCGAGCGGTTGCCATTCCTCGCGACATGGCCCCTCGAAAGGCGTGCAGGCCACGCGTGCACCACCACCCAGGGCGAGCCCCCAGGCTTGGCGCCAGAGGATGAACGCCTGGTCCAGCACCGTGCCCAACTGCGCGAGTTCGGCGTCGCGCCAGGCATGCAGCTTGGCGGCCTTCACTTGTTCTTCATCCCGAACAGCTCCTGCAGCATGTCGTTCGCGGTCGATATCACCTGCGACGAGGCCTGGTAGCCGCGTTGCATGACCACCAGGCTGCTGAACTCACGCGACAAGTCCACGTTGGAGATTTCCAGCATGCCTGCCCGCAGTGGCCCGAATCCCGCTTCTCCGGCGCTGCCCACCGTCCAGGGAATGCCGCCGGCCTCGCGGAACTGGCCGCCGCCCAGGGCCTCGACGGCATCCAGGCTCTCGAAGCGCCCGAGGGCGAGCCGCGAACCCTTCACCGTCTGGCCATTGCTGTAGGTGGCAACGAGCGTGCCAGTCGCGTCGAAAGTGACCTTGCTCAGGGTGCCCGGCGCATAACCGTCCTGCGAGGTCATCGCCAGCGTCGACAGGTTGCCGGAAGCGAACGACGTCACGTCGGCGCTCAGGTCCAGGGTGAGTGGCTGGGCCACGCCGCCCGCGGGCGTATAGGAGAAAGCGAGCTTGCTGGAGGACAGCGTCGGTTCACCGTCGACGAACACGACCTGGGACGTGCCCACCAGCGTGGTGCCGTCGAACACCTCCACTTTCCAGCTGCCGGCAGACGTGGCATGGGTGTTCGTGAATTTCACCGACAGCGCATGCTCCTGGCCCAGCGCATCGAAGACCTTCACCGGACTCACCGTCTCCTCCGTGCTGGTGCTCGACAAGTTGCCGGTCAGGCGGACCAGGGAAGTTTCCTTGCCCGCAGCGACCCGCTGGCCATCGAGCGAAATCTCCACGCTGCCTCCTGCTTCGTCGATCCCCATCACCTTGCTGCCGTCGACGCGGCTCACCAGCACGCCGTTCGCGTCGAAGCCGAACTGGCCGGCACGCGTATAGCTCGTCTGTCCCTGCGCATCCTGCAGGACGAACAGGCCCTCGCCGTCCACGGCAAGATCGAAATCATTGCCGGTCTGCCGCAAGTCTCCCTGGCTGAAGTCGAGGCGCGTTCCGGCGGTGTCGAGCCCGTACCCGAGCTGGGTGCTCCTGCCGCCCGAGCTGGAGCTCGAATAGAAGAGATCGGTGAACTGGAGGGTGGAGCTCTTGTAGCCGGGGGTATTGAGGTTGGCCGTGTTGTTGGCGATCGTGCGCAGCCCTTGCTGGTAGCCAAGGAGGCCGGTGACACCGACGTTGATGGAATCGAGCATGTGTTCTCCTGGGGTTAGCGGACTGAGAGGATCTGGTTGAGGGCGACGTCCTGCAGCAGGCTGCCGTCCGGCAACTTGAGCGTGAGCAGAGGCGCATCGCCTTGCAGCAGCAGCGCCGTGACGACGCCGGTGCCCTGGCCCGAAGCGGTGGCCACTTCGACCGTCCGGCCGACCAGCCCGACGGACTGGAACGCAGCCTGGTTGTCGATGAGCTGCTGCACCTTGTCGTTCAGCCGTTGCGACTGTTCGAGCGAGGTGAACTGCGCCATCTGCGCCATGAAGGCCTGGTTGTCCATGGGCTTGAGCGGGTCCTGGTAAGTCAGCTGGGTCAGCAGGATCTTCATGAAATCCTGCAGGCCGAGCGAAGCGCTGGAGCCCGGCGCGCCAACCGCGGCGGCGATGGAGCCGATGTTCATGGTGGGTTCTCCAAAGGGAATGCGGCGCGGTGGGAGCTGGCATACAGCGTCCGACCGTTGCAGACGACCGAGGCCAGGGGCAAGGAGGGGACATGCGCGGAGCGGCGCAACTCGGCGAGGATGGCCGCGGCTCGTGCCGACACCACGGCGGCGTCGCCATCGGCACCGATCCAGACGCGCAGGCCGTCATCGGCGTACTCGACGTGCAACCGGACAGTGTCCTTCTCCGTTTTCGGCTCGTGGGCGCCTGTCACGGTGCGATGCACCGTTTCGCGCTGGCATGAGACCAGCGTCGGGGGGCGCCTCCAGTCTTTTGCAATCTCGGGCTGCCGAGGCTGCTCGAGGGGAGCGTGTTCGTTGGATGCGACGGAACATTGCGGGGTCAGAGGCGCGTACGACGCGACTGCCACCGCCCCGGTGGCAGGTTGTACGGCATGCACGACCTGCACGGTCGCCTGCACGGCGGGGAGCTGGATGGCTGCGAAGGAGTCGAGGCCTGCCGATCCCATCCCGAATTGTTCGCCGGTGCCACCGTGAGATGCGAAAGGGGGATCGCCCGGTACATCCCGCTCGGGCGTGGCATGCAGCCACGCCCGCGCCTGGGCACGCTGCCACTCCAGATGCCACTCCTGCGCATGCGAAACCAACCCGTTGTGGGCCAGCGCCTGGAAGGCGGGGCCACTTTCCATACCGACAGGAAGCTGGAGTGGATTCATGCGGACTCCCGGCCTTGCGTGCGCGCCAGCCATTCGAGATCGGCTTCCCGGCTTTGCCGCCGCGCGGCGATCACCGCTTGCGCGCGCAGCTGTTGGTCCTGCAGGCGCTGCACCACGGCCAGCTTGCGATCGCGCTCCACGCATTCGTTCATGCCATCGCTCACATTCCGCTCCGCGGCGCGCGATGATGTCTCGCGGGCGGCGCGTTGTTGCGCAAGGTCCATGAGATGCAGCAGGGCATGCCGATGCGTGCGGACGTCAAGGCAACGGTCCACGGACGCTGTCGCCGCAGCCACCGCGGCGGCCTCGAGCTCCTGCAACTGGCGCACCTGGTCTGCCAGCGCGACGGCTTCCAGCTTCCTGGCGCCGAGGGAGCACCGGGCGGCTTGCAGCTGCGCATCCAGCATCTTCTGCAGCGGCGCCAGGGAAGATGAAAAGCGTCGCAGGTCCACACTGCGCGGAGCGCGGGCTGTCATGGCGCCCGTCCCGGAGCCAGCACCTGGCCCAGCTGCCGCATGGCCTCCGCGCGTGGTGTTCCGCCGGCATCCTGCCGCAGCCAGGCAGACAGTCCCGACTCCAGGGCCAGGGCCGCATCCAGCTCCGGATTGCTTCCCTTCACGTAGGCGCCGAGTTCCACCAGATGGCGGTTGCGATCGAGGACGGACAGGTGACGCACGGCCTGCGCGGCCAGCGCCCGCTGCGGCGCCTCGACGAGATCTCCCATGACGCGGCTGGCGCTGCGCAGCACGTCGATCGCGGGATAGTGCCCCTGCTGCGCCAGGTCGCGGGACAGCACCACGTGTCCGTCGAGGGTGGCGCGCAGGTTGTCGGCGATCGGCTCGTTGAGGTCGTCGCCTTCCACGAGCACCGTGAGCAGCGCCGTCACCGACCCGCCCGAAGGCGACGTGCCGCACCTCTCGCAGATCTGCGGCAGCTCGGCGAACACGGAGGGGGTGTAGCCGCGTGCCGTGGCGGGTTCGCCGGCCGCCAGCCCGACTTCCCGGCGCGCCATCGCCAGGCGGGTGATGGAGTCCATCGTCAGCAGGACGGACTGGCCGCGATCCGCGAAGTAGCGGGAGATCGCCACCGCGGCATGGGCTGCGCGGATGCGGCACAGCGCCGGTTGCTCCGAAGTCGCAACCAGCACCACCGAACGCGCGAGCCCGTCAGGCCCGAGCTGGTCCTCGACGAACTCCCGCACTTCGCGTCCCCGTTCGCCGATCATGGCGACGACATTGACATCCGACCGCGCCTGCCTCGCAATGGCGCCGAGCAGGCTGCTCTTGCCGACGCCGCTCCCCGCGAAGATGCCGACACGCTGCCCGGCGCCCAGCGTCAGCAAGCCGTCGATGGCGCGAACACCGGTTTCCAGGATGCGTGGAATGCGGGGACGCTGCATCGGGCTGGTAGCGGCGGGATAGAGGCTGCAGCGGCCCGGGGGTGTGGGCGCGGGCAGTCCGTCCAGGGGATCCCCGAAGCCGTCGATGACGCGGCCTAGCAGTTGCGGGCCGACCCGCACCTCGGCCTTGCGGCCCAATGCCACGACCCGCGCACCGGCACCCATGCCGTGCAACGGCTCATAAGGCATCAGGAGGACGCGGCCGCCCTCGACGCCCACGACCTCCGCGCGCAGAGGCACTGCGTTGCCGCAGTCACGAGCGAATACGAGGCACATCTCGCCGAGTTCCGCCCGCGGGCCCTCTGATTCCATGGCCAGGCCCTGCAGTCGGCGGACCCGGCCCATGCGCTGGCCGAGCTCGCTTTCGCGCACGATGGTTCGGTAGTGCTCCATCATGGCGCTCACGGCATTCCCCCGGTGACGGCGCCGTCCTGCTCCGCGCGTGCGTCCCTTGCCGTCAGCAGGGCTGCCTTGCAACCGGCGAGCAGGGTTTCCAGCCGCGCGTCGAGGCTTCCCGAAGGAGACTCGAGAATGCAACCCCCCAGTGCGACAGCTGGGTCGGCACGCCAGGCAATCGACTGGCCCGGCGCACCGTCCATTCCCGCCTGATCGAGCAGGACAGCATCGGCGGGGTGCACGCGAAGCAGCAGGCTCGCCTCATCGCGAGCCGCCGCCGTTGCCTGGACGAGTGCCGCGCGGACGTTAACGGGGTGGACTGCCACATCGCCGACGATCCGGCAGATCACCTCGTAGCAAAGGGCGAGCAGGTCGTCTTCCGCCAGGGATGCCATTTCCCTGGACATCGCGTCCCAGGAGGACGCGATGGCCGCCAGCCTGGTTCGCTCTTCCACCAGCGCCGCGGTGGCGGCGGTCACGGCACGCGCCGCCTCTTCGCCGGCATGCCGCTGCGCCTCCTCGTGACCGTTCCGGACGCCCTCGTCATAGCCGGCGGCGGCCCCTTCCTGCCGACCTTGCCGCACACCCTCGGCGAATCCTGCGCTCGCCGCTTCCCGGTAGACCAGCTCCGCGCGGGCAGCGGCGTCTTCCTGGTCCATGACCGACGCCCCGCGGCGCAGGCGCAGTGGCGCGGCATCGACTGGCATCCCGCGAATCACGGCTTCGTCCATCAGATCTGCTCCCGGCGCGTGACCGGCCATGTCCATCGCCGCAGCCAAGCCAGCCGCGAGGACCCTGCATCCGCCGCCAGTTGACGCCGTGCCGCCGCCAAGACCAGCCGTTCCAGTTCGGGCGCAGGAGCGAGGCTCGCCGCCAGCGACTCCAGCGCCCTGCGATCCTCCCGCGGCAGGGCGCCCATGAGTCGCACGCGCCAGTCCGGGCAGGCCGCAAGCAACCTCACCGACACCTGCGCCGGCTGGGAGCGCAACCACCGCGCCAGCGACCGGGCCGATCCTGCCGACAGCCGGATGTCCGGGACTTGGCCTGCCCGCGGCGCGTGAATCTCCGGCGCCGCCCTCGTTGCATCTCGCAGCAATGCGGGGTCCTGCGGGATACCGATGGCATGGAGTTCCGCGAGCAGCGGCTGCAGCAGGCTCCGGTGCGGCAACGGCAGTTCACGTAGCAGCCAGTCCTGGTCGACCGGGGACATCGCATGCACCGCCAGTGCGGCGCGGCGTTGCGCGAGCTGTCGGGGTGTCGCGTTCACCGCACCGCTCCTGCGGCACCGGGCTCCGCTTCCCCGGCGGAGGTTGGCGAGGACTCGAGCATCCAGGACCGCACCTGTGCCAGCGCGGCTCGGCGCTCCCGTTCGGACAGTTGCCGAACCCTGGCGTTGGCCGACGGGGGCCGCCGCCAGACGAGCGCGGCGATCGCAAGGCCCACCAGTGCCAGCAACCCCGCCATCCCTGCGCCCCACGATTTCGAGTCGCCAGGGGGCGGAGGAGCTTCCACCGCGATGCCGGATGGAGCCGGCGGGTTCACCGCGGCCGCGGCAGCGACGCCCTGCACCACCACGGTGTCGCCACGTTCCGCCGACGCACCGACCGCGGCCGCCACCAGCTTGTGCACCTCCGCGCGCTGCTGCTCGCCTAGCGGCTGGCGGACCAGCGCAACGACGTGGATGCGGCGAATTGCCCCGGCCTGGCTCACGACGTGTTCCACCCTGCGCCCCGCCTGGTATTCCACATCGCGCTGCATGCTGCTGCCGCGCCCGGTGCGGGCATCGGTAGCGCGGGCATCCGGCGCACCGTTGTCGCGCGCGGATTCCCGCTCCCGCACCAGAACGCCTGCGGGCCCGCCCGCGCCTTTGGGATCGGAGGCGGGAATGACATCCTCGGTCGTCACCCGCACCTGGTCCATGTTGAGCGTGACGTCGACGCTGGCGAGGGCCTGCCCGGGTCCGAACGCCCGCTCGAGCACAGCCGCGGCCTTCCGGGTGAGATAGGTTTCCGTTTCGCGCTTCCACTCCAGCCTTGCGCTGCCCCCCGTGTCCGCATCCCCTTCCGCGGATCGACTCAACGCAATGCCTTGCTGGTCCACGATGGTGACTTCGCTGGCGAGCAGCCCCGGCACTGCGGCTGCGACCAGGCGCTGGATCCCGCTCACCTGTTCGCCCCGCAGTACCTGGCCCGATCGAAGCGTCAGCGTGAGCGCCGCCTTGGGCCGAGCCGCGTTCTGCTTGAACAGCCCCTGCTCCGGCAGTGCCAGGTGGACCCGCGCGTCGCGAATTTCGGGGAATGACAGGATGGTGCGCGTCAACTCCCCCTGGAGCGCACGCTGGTAGTTGATCTTCTGGGCGAAATCGGTCATGCCGAAGTCGGTGTTGTTGAACAGCTCGAGGCCGACCGTGCCGTGCAGCGGAAGGTCGCGCCCCATCAGCTTCATGCGCAGCGCGTGCACCTGGGAGCGGTCCACCAGCACGGTGGCGCCTGCATCGGCAAGCACGTACGCGGCCTTCAGCTTGTCCAGCTCACTCGTCATCACGGCCGCATCCTGCGGCCGCAAGTCGGAGAACAGCACGGCGTAATCCACCCGCAGGACCCACCAGGCAGCGGCAGCCAGGCTCAATAGCGCGGCGCAAAATCCCAGCAGCAGGACTCGCCTGGCTTGCAGGGTCAACGTCGTCCACCATGCTTTCATCGGCCCCTCCTAGATCTGCATGCGCATGACATCCTGGTACGCCTCCAGGACGCGATTGCGGACTTGCATCGCGAGCTGCAGCGCGATGCGGCTTTCCTCCAGGCGCACCATGACCTCATGCAGGTTCTCCACATCACCGACGGCCAAGCGTTGCAGGTCACCCTGGGCTGCCAGCAGCTGGCCGTTCAGTTCCTGCAGTCCGCTGCTGACGCGCTCGGTGAAGCTCGGTCCCGCGGAAATCTCCGCGGCGGACGCCCGCGCGCCGGAGAGCGGGGCCACTTCATCGTGGGCACCCAGGCCTTGCAATGCTTCGATGTTCATGAGCCGCGCCCGATCTCGAGAGTCTTGAGGGCCAGCGAGCGGGTGGTGTTCATGGCGGCCACGTTGGCCTCGTAGGACCGCATGGCCCCCATCAGGGTGACCATCTCCGTCGCCGGATCCACCGGGGCATAGGCAACGAAGCCCTTCGCGTCGGCATGGGGATGGCCGGGTTCATGGACCATCCGAGGCGCCGTGCGCAAGGGTTCCAGCGTCACCGCCGGCATGACCCCCGCGGCCAGTCCGTCCGACACGAGGGCGCCGAACTGCGTGAGGCGTGCCACCACGCGCATCGGCTGGAAGCCGCCGGCGCCGGGCACGTGCACCGTGTTCGCATTCGCGAGGTTGACGGCAGAGACGTCGACGCGCGTGCGCTCCACGTTCATGCCGGCCGCGCTGATGGCGAATGCCTGCAGGTAGTCCATCTTCATTTCCTCCCGTCGGCCGCGGCGATGGCCAGGATGGAGAGGTGCCGCGACAGGCCTTGGAGCAAGGCCTGGAAGTGCACGGAGTTCCCCGCCAGCTCCGCCATCTCCGCGTCCAGCTGCACGCGCGTCGGCACGCCCGCGGCATCCAGCACGGGCTCGAGCCGGCCCCGCATGGCGGAGATGTGGGACGGATCCAACGACCCGCGCTCGAGCAAGGCAGCCCTGGCGTCCTCGAGCGTTGCGTCGAAGGCAAGGCGCAGGGGGACGTACCCTTCGGTTCCGGCATTCGCGATGTTGGACGCCACGGCGGCCTGGCGCGAGGCTCCGGCCGCGAGCGCCGCCGACAGCGCCGCCGTCGTGATCGCATCGATGTTCCACGCCATGGTCCTTGCCTCCCGTTACTGGACGACCAGCTCGCCGTGCAGTGCCCCCGCCGCCTTGATGGCGCGCAGGATCGAGATGATGTCCCGCGTGCTCGTCTTCATGCGGGCGAGTGACTGCACAAGATCGGACACCGTCCCGGAGGCCGCCAGGTAGGCGACTCCGGTCGGCTCCTCGACATCGACCTGCGTGTTCGTCACCATGGCCGTGGTGACGCCCCGCCCGGCGACGCCAACGAACGCCGGCTGCGACACGCTGTTCTGGCTGGCGATGTTGATCTTCAGGTCCCCGTGGGACACCGCGACCCGCGAAATGCGGACGTCGCCTCCCGTCACCACGGTGCCGGTGCGCTCGTTGATCACGACGCGCGCACGTCGGTCCGGCTCGACCGAGACGTTTTCCACCCGCGACAGGAAGGCGACGGTCTCCTGCCGCAGTTCCGCGGGAACCTCGATGTCGATGCCCGATGCATCCCGCGCCCGGGCGATGCCCGGCGCGACTTGCGCGTGGATCGCGGCGACGATGCGCGTCGCCGTCGTGTAGTCCGGTTCGTTCAGCACGAAGGTGACTTGCGAAGGCGCCACCTGGACGCCCGCCATGCCGACTTCGACCGTGGCGCCATTCGGAATGGCGCCCGCGGTGGGATGGTTCTTCTGCACCACATTGCCGTTGGCGTCGTAGCGGTGTCCACCGATCGACAGGGCGCCCTGCGCCAGCGCGTACACCCTGCCGTTCGGGGCCCGCAATGCGGTGAGCAAGAGGTTGCCACCCAGCAGGCTGCGCGCATCGCCGCTGGAAGCTACGGTCACGTCGAGCGTGTCTCCTTCGCGGGCGAACGCAGGCAGGGCCGCACTGACCATCACGACGGCGACGTTGCGGCTGTTCACCTGCTCCGGCGGCACGCTGAGGCTGAACTGGGACAGCACGTTCGACAGGGCCTGCCGGGTCGTGCGGTTCGCCGCCGAGTCGCCCGTTCCGGCGAGCCCGGTGACGATCCCGGTGCCGACCAGGATGTTGTCCCTCCAACCCTGCACCTTGCCCAGCTCCTTCACGCGCATCGGCGCTTCCCTGGCCGCACTGGCCCAGGCCACGGACCAGAGCAGGACAGCGAGCAGCAAGTGACGGGTGGCGGCCATGTCAGAACCCCACCAGGTCCAGCAACTGGCGCCACCATGACCGCCTGCTGCGTTCGGTGATGTCACCCTCGCCCACATAGGTGATCCGCGCGTCCGCGATGCGGGTGGACTGCACCACGTTGCCATCTGTGATGTCCACCGGCCGGACGACGCCTTCCAGCCGCACCTTCTGCGACTCGTCATTGACGGTGAGGTCCTGCGTTCCCGCGATGCGCAACTGGCCTCCGGGCAACACCTCCTGCACCACCACCGTGAGCGTGGCGAGCAAGCGGCTCGCCCTCTGCGTGGCGCCACCGCCGTCGAACTCGCTGCCCACGCCGATGCCGAGTTGCGAGCTGCGGCTGCCATAGCGGACTTCACCCGTCAGCCCATTGACGCGGCGCGTCCCCGTCTCGGCGCTCGTGCTGGCACTCGAGTTCTCGAACACCTGGACGGTGAGCACGTCACCTGCGCGGAAGGCCTTGTTGTCCGCGGTCAAGCCACGCCAGGTCTCCTCGCGAAACAGGCTTTGCGCTGCCGCCCCCTGCAAGACCGCGGCTTGCAGGCAGACCAGGAGGACGAACGCCACCTTCATGGCGCCAGCTCCAGCTGGCCGCGGCCGATGACTTTGGCGAACAGGATGCCGCTGGCGCCGGTTGCCGCACGAACACGAACCCTCTGTCCGACGCGACCGTCCTGCAGGACTTCCACCCGGCTTTCCAGCGACACGGCTCCGGAAGTGATCCGCAGTGCGGCCCACTCGCCGCGCGAAACCGCGTTTGCATCGTCCGGGTGCGTCACCCCTTGGGCCATTGCGCCTGCGCCAGTGGCCACTGGCACGACGCCAGGTTGTCCGCCGAGGTCGGAGATTTCGACGGTGACTGGAAAACTGCGGATGAAGCGGTCGTTGACCCATGCATCCACCCACACCAGCGCGCGGTTGCGCAGCGGCGCGCCGGAGTCCGTCGGTCTGGGCAGCAGCTGCACCTTGCCATCCGGCACCTCGACATCCCGAACGGAGCTGCGCACCCGCAGTTCCGCGTGCTGCCCCGCCGCGGCAATCACACGGCGGACGCCCTCCATCGCGGCGTCCGCGATCTCCTCACCGCGCAATTGCCTCGAGGTCCGGATCACCCTTGCCGCATCGGCACCGGACCAGCGCAAGGTAGCGTTCGCAAGGCCCGTGGAGCGGCGCACCCAATCCGCCAGCGTCCCCCGCTGCACGAGGGCGGACTCGCCGGGCCGAGGCGCCTGTCCGACCGGCAGGCTGACCAGCCTGCGGACCAGCGCGAGATCGTCCGACTGCAATCGAACGAGATCCCCCAGAGTCACCTGGTCATCGCTCACCCGCGCCTGCGGCACCAGTTGCAGGTCCGCATGGGGTGCTGCCACAGCGGTGGTGGACACCGCGAATGCAGCCAGCAAGAGCAGGCGGGTTTTCATCTCCGCAACCCGTTGATGAGGCCGAGCATTTCGTCAGCGGCCTGGACCACCTTCACGCTGGCTTCGTAGGCGCGCTGGGCCACCATCAGGCTCACCATCTCGTCCACCAACCGCACATTGGAGCCTTCGAGCATGCCTTGCGCAATGGTGCCCATGCCGTCTTCCCCCGCCCTGCCCGCGATCGGCTCCCCGGAGGCTTCGGTCGAGCGGTACACGTTTCCACCCAGGGCCAGCAGCCCCTGGGGATTGGTGAAACGGACGAGCTCGATCTGGCCCACATCCACCGCATTCGCCTGATTGGGAATGCGCGCCTGGACCCGCCCCGTGGAGGTAACGATCAACGCTTCCGCATTGCCCGGGACCGACACGGACGGCTTCAGCGGCACGCCCGCCAGCGTCGCCAGTTGGCCATCCGCATTCACCTTGAGCGTCCCCGCACGGGTGAAGGCGCGGCCTCCGTCGGGCAGCGTGAGCTCCAGGAAGCCGTCGCCGAGGATCGCGAAGTCCATCGGCGAGTCGGTCTTCTTCAGGTCTCCGGCATCGAAAGCCTTGGCGCTGGAGGACAACTGGACGCCCGCGCCCAGCGCGGCGAGGGCGGCGGTGTCCTCCAGCGGCGTGCCTTGTTGGCCGGCGGCGATGCCGGTCACCACCAGTTCGGAGAAATTGACACGGTTCTTCTTGAAGGCCGGCGTGTTGACGTTGGCGAGGTTGTTCGCGATGGCGTCCACGTTCGCCTGCTGCGCCTGCATGCCGGTGGCGCCGATGTAGAGGGCATCAAACATCGTGGGTCTCCTCGTCAAGTTCCTGAATCCGCGACATCACGAACCTTCGCCCAGCTTGCGGATGCTGGTGGCCAGCATGTCGTCGTAACCGATCGCCACCTTCTGCATCGTCTCCATGTGCCGCATCGTCTCCATGAGGCGGACCATCTCGTGCATGTGGGACACGTTGGAGTTCTCCAGGAAGCCCTGCTGTACCTGGAGCGCGCCCTCGGGCACGGCGGCGGCATCGCCCTCGATGCGGAAGCGGCCTTCCCCCACGCGATCCATCGGCGCGCCGCCCTCGAACTGGACCACCTTCAGCTGCGCCACCGCCTGCGCCCGACCCGCGCCGGCTGGCACGGCCGGATCCAGGATGCGCCCCGAGGCGTCGATCACCGGTTGCCCGGCAGGCATCTGGATCTCCCCCGCAGTACCCATGACAGGGTGTCCCTGCTGCGTGACGAGGCGCCCGCGGGAATCGACTCGGAAGTTTCCCTGGCGCGTGTAGGTGACGCCCTGGTCGGTGGCCACCTCGAACCAGCCCGGCCCGCCCAGCGCCAGGTCGAGCGACTGGCCTGTGGATTTCAGGGTTCCGGGGCGCGGATCGAAGCGCACCGACAGTGGCGTGGATTCGGGCGTGCCTGGAACGCCCGCCCCGTTGGCGGCACCCACGCGCGCGGCAAAGGGCATGGCGCTGACGATCTCGCGCTTGTAGCCGACGGTACCGGCGTTCGCGATGTTCATCCCGGTGCGCTCCAGGCGCGTCACGTCCGACTGCATGCTGCCGAGGACGAGGGAGAGGATTTCGTTCATGCCGACGCCCCCGCGACCCCGACCGTCGCGAACGACTTCAGCTCGATCACCTGCGGAATCTCGGCCATGGACAGGACGCGCAGGTGAGGCAACCCGCGTTCGGACAGGGAGCGAAGGTGGCGGCGCAGTTCGGGCGCACACAGCAAGACCGGCAGGAGGTTGCTCTTCATCATCTTCTCCGCGTGCTGCATGAGTTGCATGAGGAATCTCTCGAGCAGCTTCGGCTCGATCACGAATCCGCCGGCAGCACCTTCCCGCCGCGCGGCTTCCAGGTTCTGCAGCAAGCGGCTCTCGATGGCAGGGTCCAGGGTGAGCACGTGCAGCGTCGGTGATCCCCCTGCGAGGCTCTGGCAGATCGAATGGCCGAGACGCTGGCGTACTGCTTCGGTGAGCTGCGCCGTGTCCTTGGTGATGCGGGCCGCGTCCGCCAGCGTCTCGAGGATCGCCTCGATGTGCCGGATCGAAACTTTCTCGCGCAGGAGGTTCTGCAGCACCTTCTGCACATCGCCGACCGACAGCAGGACGGGGATCAGTTCCTCGACCAGCGCCGGTTGCGACTGCCGCACGCGAGCCAGCAGCTTGTCCGTTTCTTGTCGGGTGAGAAGCCGCGGCGACTCACGCCTCAGCACCTCGGTCAGGTGTGTCATGAAGACCGTGGCCGCATCAACGAGCGTGTAGTTCGCCTGGAGCGCTTGCTCGCGTTGCTCGGGAGCGATCCACAGCGCCGGCAGCCCGTAGGTGGGATCCCGGGTGGGCTCGCCGGCGACCGAACGGACGTCACCGCGCGGGTGAATGGCGAGCAGGCAGCCGTCCCGCGCTTCGCCCCGGGCGGCCAATGCTCCGTCCACATGGATTTCGTAGGCGTCGGCCGCCAGCCGGCCCACGCCACGGAAGCGGATCGCCGGCAGGACGATGCCGAATTCCTGTGCGTGCTGCTTGCGCAAGGCCGCGATGCGATCCTGGAAGGCGTTCTCCACGCCGCTGACCAGGCCTGCCCACGGACTGCCGACGTACACCTCGACCGGATCCACCGGCGCGAGCCCATCGCTTTCAGGCTGCGGCGCAGTTGCCTCCTCCTGCACCTCGGCACGACCTGCAGTGCTGCGGATCCGGTGGGCCACGTACGCAGCCAGCGTCGCGCCGGCGATGAGGAGGAGGGTCGGCAGCGCGGGAATCCCGGGCAGGAACAGCAAGCCTGTCAGCGCGCCGGCCACCAACACCAGTGTCTTCGGGAACGCCGTCACCTGGCGCAGCGCCTCCTGGCTGAGGTTGCCGTCGGATGCCGACCGCGTGACGATGATCCCGGTGCCCACGGCGATGATCAGCGCTGGAACCTGGGTGACGATGCCGTCGCCGATGGTGAGCAGGGTGTAGGTCTGGAGCGCCTGCGCCCACGGCATCTTGTGCTGCAGCACGCCGATGACGAGGCCACCGACGATGTTGATCAGGAGAATGAGGATGCCCGCGATGGCGTCGCCTTTGACGAACTTGCTGGCGCCGTCCATCGCTCCGTAGAATCCCGCCTCCTTCTCGAGGTTCTTGCGGCGTCGTTGCGCTTCCGCCTGGTCGATGAACCCCATGTTGAGGTCGGCGTCGATGCTCATTTGCTGGCCCGGCATGCTGTCCAGCGTGAACCTCGCCGCCACCTCCGATACCCGCTGCGCACCGTTGGTGACCACGACATACTGGACCACGATCAGGATCAGGAAAACGATCAACCCGACGACGTAATTTCCCGCGACCACGTACGAACCGATCGCGCCGATCACGCGTCCTGCATCGCCCTCGGACAGGATCAGGCGCGTCGCGGCGACGTTCAACGACAGCCTGAACAGCGTCGCCACGAGAAGCAGGGAAGGAAAAGTGGAGAACTCGACCGGACGCGTCATGAAGAAAGTCAGCAGCAGGATCAGGAACGCGAAACTGAAGTTGGCAAGGACGAGGAAGTCCAGCAGCGGCTTCGGGATGGGCACGAAGAGCACCACCAGGACGCCGAGCACCGCGAGCACCAGCACCACGTCGGCATGGCGGCCCAGCAGCAGTTGCACCCGGTTCATGCGACCACTCCCGTGCCGGCCTGGCGCCGTTCGCGCATCGCGAACACCCACACGATGATCCGCGCCACTTCCACGTGGAAGCTTCCGGGCAGCGACTCCTGCAGCTCGGCCTCGTGGAACAGCCGGCGGGCGAGCGGAGGGTTCTGCACCACCACGACGCGGTACCTCGCCGCGATCTCGCGCATGGCGGCCGCGAGCTGTCCCGCGCCCTTGGCAACCACGCGCGGAGCATTCATTTCTCCATGTACGTAGCGAAGAGCCACCGCGTAATGCGTCGGGTTGGTGAGGACCACGTCGGCCGTCCGCGTGTTGCTCAGGGCCATGCTGCGCTTGAGCATCTCCCGCCGCAGCTCGCGCAGGCGGGCGCGGATGCGCGGATCGCCCTCGCGGTTCCTGAATTCGTCCTTCAGCTCGCGGCGGCTCATGCGCATGCGGCGGCCGAACTCGGCCCGCGTGTACACCAGGTCGACGAGCGCGAGCACGGCCAGCGCGAGCACCAGCTTCGTGCCCAGGGCACCGGCATCCTCCACCATCAGTTGCAGGAACGGCGCCGGCTCCAGCGCCTGGATGCGATGGAACTGGGGCAGCAGGGCGCGCAGGGCGAACCAGGCGGTGAGCCCCAGGGCCAGCATCTTGATGCACGCGCGTGCGAGTTCGAACAGGCTGCGCATCGAGAAGATCCGCTTCAAGCCCGTGGCTGGATGGATCCGGCTCATGTCGATGGCGAGAGGCTCCATCGACAGGACCACGCCGGTCTGCATCACGGTGGCCGCGACGGCGGCCGCCATCACCAGCACGAGAAGGGGCAGGAGCAAGGCGATGCCCCCGCTCACCATCTGGGAGACCAGGGGCCAGAGGGCACGCTGCGCCGCATCGCCTTGAGCGATGGCGACGAACAGGCTGCGGCAGAGGCCGACCAGTTCCCGCATCGCAGCGAGCCCATGCCAGGAGAGATAGACGACGCCCACCGTCAGCACGGCCGCGGCCACCACTTCCGTGCTGCGGGCCGTCTGCCCCTTGTCCCGCGCCTTCTCCAGCTTGAAAGGAGTCGCGGCCTCGCTCCGGTCCAGGTCCTGCTCGGACATCAACGGGTCCCTCCCGTCGACAGCCAAGCGCTCCAGGCCTGGAAGATTCCGGCGTACAGCCGCCCCGCGGGTTCTCCCAGGGCTGCCGCCCACACGCTCAGGGCGAGCAATCCGCCGACGATCTTCACCGGGATCCCCAGCACCAGCATGTTCATCTGCGGCAGGTTGCGCGAAACCACTCCCAGCGCGATCTCCAGCAACAGGAGGCTGAGGACCACGGGTGCCGCGAGTGCGAAGCCCAGGCCGAACAGGACGGCGGCCTGCCGTGTCAGGGGCTCCGCCGCGGCCGCCGCGGACCAGCCGCCGCCGATGGGCATGCGCTCGACGCTGAAAGCAATGCCGCGAAGCAATGCGTGATGGCCGTTGACCGCGAAAAGGAACACCACCGCCAACAGCCCGATCACGGAGGTGAGGATGGGAAGCTGCGTGCGCGTGAGGGGATCGAACACCTGCGCCACGCCGAACCCGATCTGGATATCCGCCAGCCGGCCGGCGAGCGCGAAGCCGGCGAAAGCCATCAGGACGCCGAGTCCCAGCGTGGCGCCGATCGCGGCTTCCTGCATGACGGCGCGAACCAGGTCGCCGACGCTGGCGGGCGTCGCCGTCATCTGCTGCGCGAACGGGAGGGCGATGACGCAGGCAAGGCCCAGGGTGATCAGCAAGCGGGCCAGCGGCGGGATCGGAATCGCGTACAGCACGGGCGTGAGCAACAGCAGTGCCGCGATGCGCGTCGCGAGCAGCAGCATGCCCGCGATCCAGGGTTCTCCGAGCAATGCGGCGATGTCGGCCATGACGGGCAGCTCAGACCAGCGTGGGGATCTGCGACCAGAGGCCGACCGCGAAGTTGCACAGCGTGCGCAACATCCAGGGCCCGAAGGCGATGATCGCTGCACCCGCGACCAGGAGCTTCGGCACGAAACTCAGCGACATTTCCTGCACTTGCGTGACTGCCTGGAGGATGCTGATGACAAGTCCCGCGAGCATCGTCAAGCCGAGGACCGGCAGGCTTACCAGGAGTCCTGTCCAGAACAGGTCCGCCGTCAACTTCAAGGCCAGGTCGCCGTGCACCGCGCACTCCCGCAAAACATCGGAAGCGGATCGTGCGCGTCCGGTCGGGCCGGTTCAGTGCGAGAAATCACATGGCCGCATCACATTGGGCCATCGTTCAACTGGAGGAAGCGCGGCGTGCATCCATCCGCGATTCATGCTGGAGGTAGAAACAAAAAAGCCCACCGAAGTGGGCTTTTTCTCTGAGCGTTTCCGCTGTCTGTTTGGTTGCGCGGGCAAGATTTGAACTTGCGACCTTTGGGTTATGAGCCCAACGAGCTACCAGGCTGCTCCACCGCGC
>JAJTCN010000163.1 GCA_021323335.1 Ramlibacter sp. | reverse complement strand
GGGCGTTGACCAGCACCACCTCGAGCGGCGTGTCCTGGAAGACGCGGTTGAATCCCTCGGGGTCGACGATGCGCACCGTCAGCACCGCGGCGTGCACGATCACGGAGGCACCCAGGGCGATCTGCAGGGTGCTGAGGGACTTCAGCTTCACAAAATCAATTTTCGGCGGCGGCGGCAGGCGCAGCGCCGGCTTCCTCCTCGGGAGTGTCCGTGACATCCACCGCAATGGCAATCGGTCCGGCCATGGTTTCCTCCTCGCTGTCGCCTTCTTCCGACGCCGCTGCCGTTTCCGGCACGGCGTCGAGGCGTTGCAGGACGGTGCCGCTCACGTCCAGCGTGATCAGGTCGATGTCGCCCAGCTTCACCCGCACCCGGCTGCCGCGCGGCAGGTCGGTGCCCAGCACCGGCAGCACCAGCGGCAGCGTGTCGGCCCGCGCCAGGCCTTCCTTGAAGATCGTGGCGTCCAGTTCGCGCACGCCCTGCTGCTGGAGGTACTTCAGGGTCCAGTAGCGCTCCATGCCGGCCTGGTGCCCGTTGTAGGCGGAATAGGCGGCGTCGAAGGCGGAGATGATCGAGAACAGCTCCGCGTCCTTGGGCTTGAAGGGCGCGGCCAGTGCCGCCGTGCGGCCGTGGCGCGCCGCCGCGATGATCTGCCACTGGTTCACCAGGTCGGTGTAGCGGCGCAGGGGCGAGGTGCTCCAGGCATAGGCTTTCACGCCCAGGCCGGCGTGCGGCAGCGCCTTGGTCCCCATGCGCACCTTCACGCCGGGCAGCAGGCTGGCCTGGCTGCGGTAGATGCCCGGCACGCCGACGCCCGCCAGCCACAGGCCCCAGGTGCTGTTGGCCAGGATCATGGCCTCGGAGACGATCAGGTCCAGCGGCGCGCCGCGGCGGCGCACGGTGATCTCCACCGCCTCGTCGCCCTCGGGGCCGTCGTCGCCGGCGCCCGGCACCCGGAAGTTGAAATCGGGCCGCGTGAAGTTTTCCGGCTTGCCGCGCGCCACCTCCCGCTGCGCCTTGAGCTGCTTCGCCAGCCGGAACAGGAAGGCCAGCTCGGTCCGGAACCGCGCCGCCGGCGGCGGCAGGCCGTCCGCCGGCTGGCTGGGGTCTTCCAGCATGGCCTCGGTGAGGTGCGCGTCGATCTGGTCGTGGCGCAGGTTGGCCGCGATCGGCACCCGCTCCAGGCGCGTTTCGCTGGCCTTCACCTCCAGCGAAGCCTCGTCGAACTGCACGTACAGCGAGACGGCGGGGCAGTCCCGCCCTTCCAGCAGCGTGTAGGCCTGCACCACGTCGTCCGGCAGCATGGTGATCTTGTGCCCCGGCATGTACACCGTGGACAGGCGCGTGCGCGCCAGCTGGTCCAGGGGCGTGCCGGTCTGCACGGCCAGGCCCGGCGCGGCGATGTGCACGCCCACCGTCACCGTGCCGCTGCCCAGGCCCTGCACCGACAGCGCATCGTCGATTTCCGTGGTGCTGGAATCGTCCACCGAGAAGGCCTGCACGGCCGCCACCGGCAAGTCGTCCTTGATTGCCGGCGCGGCGACCGGCGGAAAGCCCGTGCCCTTGGGGAAGAACTCCAGCAGGAAGCGCTTGAAGTGGAACTGGTAGGGCGAGGTGATCGCGCCCGCCTTCTGCAGCAAGGCCAGCGGAGCGGCCTGCGCGGTGCGGGAAGCCTCGACCACCGCCTTGTATTCGGGGGCGTTCTTGTCCGGCTTGAAGAGGATCTTGTACAGCTGCTCGCGGATGGCCGGCGGGCAGCTGCCGGCCACGAGCTCCGCTGCCCAGGCGCCGATCTGCGCCTGCACCTGCTTCTTCTTCTCGATCGCGGCCAGCGCCTGCTGCAGCACCTCGGCGGACGCCTTGCGAAAGCGCCCCTTGCCGGCGCGGCGGAAGTAGTGCGGCGCGTCGAACAGGCGCAGCAGCGCGCCGGCCTGCTGGACGAGCGTGGCGTTGGCGCTGAAGTAGTCGCGCGCCAGGTCGGCGAAGCCGAATTCCTCTTCGGGCGCGAATTCCCAGGCCAGGTCCAGCTCGATGGTGGCGGCGACCTGCTGCGCCTCGCGCAACAGCTCCGCCGGCGCCGGCTTCTCGAAGCGGAGCAGCACGTTGGCCGACTTGACCTTCACCCGCTTGCCGCTTTCCAGCTCCACTTGCGCCGAGGCGTCGGTTTCGGAGAGCACCCGGCCGGCGAGGAATTTGCCGGCATCTTCAAACAACACGAACATGCCGGATTGTCGCATCCGGCCCCCGGCCGTCGCGGTTCGGCCTTCGGCGCTCACCACGACCCCTACGAGCTCCCCGTAGGTCGTGGTGAGCGCCGGAGGCCGAACCGCGACACTTCAGGCCAGCTCGAGAAACCCGAGGATCTCCTCGACATGCGCGTCGAAGTCCGACAGCCCGTGGTCGCTGCCTTCGAGCAGCTTGGTGCGCACGCCGGGATAACGGCCCGTCATCTCGCGCCAGTCGAGCACTTCGTCACCCTTGGCGATCACCGCGAAGTAGCGCTCCGGGTGCGCCACCGGCCCGCAGGCCAGCGCCCGCAGTTCGTCCGCGAAGCCCGGCTCCACCACGAAGCGCTCGTCCGGGTCGTGCCAGGCGGTCTGGACGCCCACGTGGCCGGCCAGGTCCCGCGCCGGGTCGACGGCGGGGTTGAGCAGCACCGCGCGGCAGCCGGTGCGCTCGGCCACCCAGGTCGCGTAGTAGCCGCCCAGGGAGGACCCCACGACCGCCATGCCGTCGCGCGGCCAGCCGGCGATGCCTTCCTCGATGAGCCGGGCGGCCGCGGCGGGGGAGGGCGGCAGTTGCGGGCACCACCAGCGCACTGCCGGGTGCCGCTCGCCCACCACGGCGTGCATGCGCTGCGCCTTGAAGGATTTCGGCGAAGAACGGAAACCGTGGAGGTACAGCAGGTGCGTGGTGGCCATGCCAAATGGTAACCAGCCGTGCTGCCCGATAATCCGGCGATGTCCGCCGTGTTCGATCGTCCCTCGCTGCGCCAGCGCGTCGCTCCCATGCTGCAGGGGTTCGACGGCCCGCTGGCGTTCGCCGTGTTCCTGCTGGCCAGCGCGGGCATGCTGATCATGTACAGCTCGGGCTACGACCACGGCACGCGCTTCCAGGACCACGCCCGCAACATGCTGCTGGCCGCCGGCATCATGTTCGTCGTCGCCCAGATCCCGCCGCAGCGCCTGATGATCCTGGCGATCCCGATGTACGTGGTGGGCGTCGGCCTGCTGGTCGCGGTGGCCCTGTTCGGCATCACCAAGAAGGGCGCGACACGCTGGATCAACCTGGGCGTGACGATCCAGCCCAGCGAGATCCTGAAGATCGCCACCCCGCTGATGCTGGCCTGGTGGTTCCAGAAGCGCGAGGGCCAGTTGCGGCCGCTGGACTTCATCGTGGGCGGCGTGCTGCTGATGATCCCGGTGGGGCTGATCATGAAGCAGCCCGACCTGGGCACGTCGCTGCTGGTCATGGCCGCGGGGCTGTCGGTGATCTTCTTCGCCGGCCTGTCCTGGAAGCTGATCATCCCGCCCGTCGCCGTGGCCGTGGTGGGCATGGTCCTGCTGGTGCTGTTCGAGTCGTCGCTGTGCGAGCAGGGCGTGCGCTGGTGGGTGCTGCACGACTACCAGCAGCAGCGCATCTGCACCCTGCTGGACCCGACCAAGGACCCGCTCGGCAAGGGCTTCCACATCATCCAGGGCATGATCGCCATCGGCTCCGGGGGCATCTTCGGCAAGGGCTTCATGCAGGGCACGCAGACCCACCTGGAATTCATCCCCGAGCGCACCACCGACTTCATCTTCGCGGCCTACTCGGAGGAGTTCGGCCTGGTGGGCAACCTGTTCCTGATCGCCAGCTTCCTGTTCCTG
>JAJTCN010000020.1 GCA_021323335.1 Ramlibacter sp. | reverse complement strand
GCGCCTGATGCTGCTGGCCCCGGTGGGCACGCCCGCCGCCATCACGGACAAGGTGAACGAGGCGGTGCGCACCGTGCTGGCCAGCGCCGACCTGGCGCAGGCCGCGGCGCTGCAGGGCGCCATCCCCGCCTACATGGAGCCCGCGCAGCTGGGGCCGGAGATGCAGCGCGAGTCGGCGGCCTGGGCCGCCATCATCAAGTCGCAGAAGATCTCGGCGGAGTGACGATGGCCGCGAACACCCCCTGCATCGGCCTGGTGGTGCCGCCGGCGCATGGCGAGGTGCCGCAGGACGGGCCCATGCTGTACGGCGAGCGGTATCGCTTCATCGCGCGCGGGCTGGGCATCGGCGGCGTGTCGCCCGAAGGCTTCGCGCCGGTGGTGGACACCATCGTCGACCGCGCCGTCGAACTGCGCAAGGCCGGCGCCGAGGCGATCTCCATGATGGGCACGTCCATCAGCTTCTACCGCGGCCCGGAGTTCACCGAGTCGCTGCGCCGCGCCATGCAGGAGGCGACCGGCGTGCCGTGCACCACCATGAGCCATGCGATCGTGCGCGCGCTGCGGCACCTGGGCGTGCAGCGCGTGGCCGTGGCCACCTCGTACATCGACGAACTGAACGACAAGCTGGTGGCCTACCTCACCCACAGCGGCTTCACCGTGACGGCCATCGAGGGCATGTCGATCACCGGCGTGAAGGAAGTGGGCGAGGTGAGCACGGAGACGCTGGTGGCGCTGTCGAAGAAGGTCTACGCGCAGGACACGTCGGCGCAGGGGGTGTTCATTTCGTGCGGGGGGTTGTTGACGCTGGATGCGATTCGTCGGTTGGAAGACGAGCTCGGGCTGCCGGCTACGGCTAGTTCGCCGGCGGGGTTTTGGGATGTGGTGAGGGTGGCGGGTGGGGATGCGGGGACGGAGGGGTTTGGGCGGCTGTTCGGGTAAGCCGGAGGGGCTGCCCTAAGACGCTCGCGAGGCCGGACCTCACCCGGCCGAGGGCGACTGCCCGTGAACCGTCGAAGCGCAGGTTTCCTCCTCCTCGCATTCAGGTTCCTCGGCTTCGCGGTCGCCTCCTGGCTGGATCGCCTTCCCATCTCGGCATCGAGCAAGCCGCAGGATCCGGATCTTCCCTCTACATGCGCCAGCCACCCTGGTGGGCGATTGTCAGCGCCGCGCTCGGCGTGGCTTGTGAGCGGATTGTTGTGACCGAGTGCATTCGAGAGGACGCGCCGGAGCTGAGGCGCCTGCTTGCGCGGGCGGATGGCGCAACATCAGGGTGTGAGGGCTGCTAGAGTGCTGTAGCACTCACAGACCTTTCTATGAATGAGCTTGGCAAGCGCGTCGCCGACGACCTATATGTGCACATCGCAGCGGCAGAGCAGCTCCTAGGCGACGCGGAGTGGTCGCGAATTCGCGGGCTCTTGTCGTACTTACCACCATCGGCCGCCAGCACGGTTAACGTTGTCAAGCTGAATGTTCGGGCAGGACGGGTTTCCTTCCTGTTGTATCCTAAGTTTAACTCGGAAGCCTTTCCTCAGCTGGCTGAAAGCTGGACGATGGGTGACGACGGTGCTTGCAGTCATCGGACGTACTCAGAGTCGCTCAACCCGCCGATCCTGCATCGTAAGGAGCTTCTTGTGCCCACGACATGGCCGAATCGGCCGGCGTGGGTAGCAAACACCCAAACTGCGGAAGCAATTGGTCTGTTCGACAGCGATCTTGCAATTGGATTCCGAGCAAACTGGGACCGTCTAGTCACCGCACGGGGATACACAGTGCAGGACGGCAGTTTGGTTCCCATTGGGAATGCAGACTCGCTCGAAGATCAAGGGCCTATCAACATAAGTGAAGTTCAGCAGGGGCAGGTACAACGGCATCGGACTGCTCTGCAACGCACCTCGCTTTCTGCGCCCGTGCAACTCATTCTCCGCCACGCGCTCCTCGAAGGCTTATCGCTGTTCGACTATGGCTGCGGACACGGGCGCGACTTGGACGAGCTTCGCCGTTTGGGATACGAGGCGAGTGGGTGGGATCCATATTTCGCACCCGACGAGCCGATCGTTAGAGCGGACATCGTCAATCTGGGGTTCGTCGTCAATGTGATCGAGGATCCGGCAGAGCGAGCCCACGTGGTGCGAGACGCCGCACAGCACGCCCGTCAACTCTTGGCGATAAGTGTGATGCTGCACAGCAACAGCACCAGCTCCGTCGGCGTCCCTTACGCAGATGGGCTGCTCACAAGGAGGAGCACCTTCCAGAAGTATTTTGCGCAGGACGAGCTGCTGGCTTTTGTGGAGAAGGAGGTAGGTCGACGTCCGCTGGCTGTGGCCCCGGGAATCGCCTTTGTCTTCTTCGATGAGCAGCTCGAACAGCGGTATCTCGCTTCCCGCTACCGTCGCTCGGACCTGGCGCACCGGTTGCGCTCACTGGCTCGGGTCCACACCAATGATAGGTCGTCAACGCTTCGCCAGCGTGCTGCGGCAAGAGACCTGGTATTGACCGAACACAGGCAATTACTTGATTCACTGTGTGACCTCGCCTTAGAGCTAGGGCGATACCCTGAAGAAGACGAGGTGCCGTTTCTATCCGAAGTCACGACCAAACTCAAAAGCTGGCCCCGAGCGCGATCTGCACTGACGCAATGCATCGACCCGTCGTTGTTGAAGCGTGCAGCTGAATCGCGCAGAGATGACCTCCTCCTCCTGCTCGCAACGCAACAATTTAAGAAGCAAGCACCATTCAAAAAGCTGGAGACTCGGCTTCAGCGTGACATTAAGGTGTTCTTCGGCACATACGGTGCTGCAGCGGGATGCGCAGCCCAACTCTTGGTTCAGCTAGGGCAGCCGGCGGCTATTTTAGAAGCATGTAGGAAGTCGTCTGAGGCGGGCTTGGGGTACCTGGATGAAGATCACTCTCTGCAACTGCACTATGGCCTTGTCGAGAGGCTTCCTGTCCTTCTTCGTGCTTACGTGGCATGCGGGCTGCTGCTTTGGGGAGACGACGATTCTTTCGATCTCGTCAAAATCCACGTCGTGAGCGGGAAGCTGACTTTGCACAACTACGAGACGTTCAGTGACAGTCCTCTTCCTGCGCTCCGCAGGCGGATCAAAATTAACCTTCGCAAGCTGTCGTACGAGGTGTTTTCTTACGATTCTCCAGAGTACCCGCCAACGCTCCTTTGCTTCAAGAGTCGGTATCTCGCTGACGAATCGCCGGGCTACGCTGAGCAAGTCGAGTTCGATGCGCGCTTACGAAATATGCGGCTCTTCGAACAGGGGGAGTTTGGCGTTACCGCAGACAGACTCCGCATTGCACTTGAGCACCAGCGCCTTGAGATTGAAGGCACGAGTTTCATTCCGGCCCGATCGATTCCACACTTGGATGCGAAATGTGGTGCTCACTTCACCTACCGCAGCTTTATAGAGTGTGGAGAGACCATGAAGCGGACGGAAACACTCAACGTCCCAGTACGCCCAGAGACATTCAACGCGTTGAGTCTGCTCGCGCGAGAGCTCGTAGACCCCATCATCGAGTACTTTGGACCCATTCGCCTGACCTATGGGTTCTGTTCACCACAGCTTGCCAAGCGCATAGACGGCCGAATTGCTCCGGAGCTTGATCAACATGCTAGCTGTGAAGTGTCGACCGCAGGCCGGCTGATATGCCCACGACAGGGCGCAGCCTGTGACTTCATGGTGGACGACGAAGACATGAGAGAAGTCGCGGAGTGGATCATCGGCAACCTTCCCTTCGATCGGCTGTACTTTTATGGGAAGGATCGGCCGATTCACGTGAGCGTGGGGCCAGAAAACGCCCGGGCGGCTTTCGAGATGATTCAACGCGAAGGATCTCGGCGCGTTGTGCCTCGCCGCCTTTCTGTCGATCGCCGCACATCCGCCGCTCCCTAGCTGTGAAGCAGAGCCTTCTTGAGGGGGGTCGGCGCAGTTCAGGGCAGGCCTCACCTAATGACTGTAGGTTTATACAGACTAAATGGCACGCGCCTGGAGACATCTTCCAGGCCGGGGTGTAAGCTTCGGCCATGCCTCCTCTTCCATTTGCAGGTAAACCTCAGTTCTCAGGCCACGAGACGTTTCCCCTCCGACAGCTCTGGCTGCGGAAAGCCTACGAAGCAGTCACTAACGTAGAGCCATCCAAGACAAGGACCGTGTTCACCGATGAGTCGGCCATTGCGGGATTCGGCGTCGGGAAAAACATGGTCGCCTCGATGCGGTTCTGGGCCTCCGCCTGTCATGTGATCGAGGACGCGGACGCAGGATATGCAGCGACTGAACTTGGAAGCCTCTTGTTTGCTCCCGGCTCGGGCCTCGACCCGTTTTGTGAGAAGCCGGCCACAACGTGGCTGATGCACTGGCGTCTTGCAAGCACCCCGGATAAGACCACCACCTGGTACTACGTGTTCAATCATGTGGCGCAGCAAGTGTTCGACCGTGATGCCGTGGTCAGCGCGTTGAGTGGGTTGATCGCGGAACACAGTCTTCGAATCTCATTGGCCACGCTGAAGCGGGATGTCGAGTGTTGCATCCGCAGTTACGTACCGCGTGCCGGCGGCGACTCGCCCGAGGAAATGAGCGAGCCACTTCTCGGTGAGCTCGGGCTCATTCAACAGAATGCGCGAGGCGCCTTCGAATTTAGGCGCGGCTCTAAGCGGTCCCTGCCCGACGGAGTGTTCGCTTATGCGCTGCTCGACTACTGGCAACGTCTTGAGCATCAGGGTGCAGTGATGGCGTTCGATCGCGTTGCGCACGACTACGGCTCGCCGGGGCGTGTGTTCAAACTGGATGAGGATAGCGTCGCTGAACGACTGATGGCACTAGAGACGTTGAGCAATGGTGAGATCGCCTGGACCGAGCAGGCCGGCATTCGACAGGTCACGCGCACTGGTACAGCACTTCAACAGATTCAACAAACAAAAATTAAGCTGCTGCAGGCTGCATATGGCAAGAACTAAAGCCCCCTCAGTCCCTGACTTTTGGCCGTTGTCCGAGGTCGTCTCGATCTCACGCCAGTTTCAACGGTCAGTGCGCATTGACGCAGACATTGGCGACGACGGGGCGCTCTCCGGATACGTGTGCCAGGGAACCGCGCGAACTTTGCTCGAAACCATGGCGCGGCACATACAGGACACGCGACAGCGCGCGTTTACTTGGACGGGTCCATACGGCGGCGGCAAATCGTCGCTGGCATTGATGCTCTGTTCACTGGTCGGTAGAAACAAGGTCCTGCGTGCTCGTGCAAGAGACATTTTGGATTTGCCGGCCGAGAGCTCAGTGGGCACTGCATTCCGCGCGTCCGGAGACGGCTGGCTGGTGGTCCCGGTGGTGGGCAAAAGGGGAAAAGCGAGCGAGGAAATCGCGCAAAAGCTTGCCGAAGTTCGACCCAAGCGTGGGCCGCGCCGAGATCTCATTAATGAGTTGGTGGCTAGTGCCGACGCTCATCCCCAGGGCGTCCTTGTGGTGATAGACGAACTCGGGAAGTTTCTTGAGTCGGCAGCGCAGGCAGGTGAAGACATCTACTTTTATCAGCAACTGGCCGAAGCAGCAAACCGAGCACAGGGCAAGCTTGTCGTGGTCGGAATCCTTCACCAACCATTTGAGGCTTACGCAACTCGCCTAGGTCGGGACGCGCGGGAGGAGTGGTCCAAGGTACAAGGTCGTTTCGTCGATATTCCATTGGTCGCCGCCACAGACGAAGTGGTAGAGCTCGTAAGCCGCGCGATCGAAGTCAAGTCCGAGGTAGACGCAACAGGGGCGATTCCTACGGCCAGAGCTGTAGCCAAGGCCATGAGGATTCGGAGACCTGGGACGCCTGCATCCATCGATGCCGGGATCTCGCGTTGTTGGCCACTGCATCCAGTTGTCGCGGCGCTGCTCGGCCCAATCTCACGGCGGAGGTTCAGTCAAAACGAACGCAGCACCTTTGGGTTTCTTGCATCGAGAGAACCGCTTGGCTTCGTCGAGTTTCTGGCGGAGAGCCCCGTCGAATGGAGTTCGATGTATGGACCAGCACGGTTCTGGGACTACCTGGCGGCAAATTTGGAGCCAGCAATTCTCGCGTCACCTGACGGACACAGGTGGGCAGTGGCCGCCGAAGCAGTGGAACGAGCAGAGGCAAAGGGAACCCCGGCCCACGTGGAACTGACTAAGTGCGTGGCTCTGATCGAACTCTTCCGCGGAGGATCAGGCCTCGCCCCTGAGCTTGATGTTCTGTCGGTCTGTGTGCAGGGTGCAAAGCGTGAGGAAGTCCAGCGCGCCGTGGAGGATCTGGTCGCCTGGAAGATTCTTATCGAGCGAAAGCATTTGAATGCTTTCGGCGTCTTCGCCGGGAGCGACTTTGACGTCGAGAGCGCGATAGCGCATGCCCGCGCAGAGCTCGGGGCGCCTGACTTCTCAAGACTCTCGGCCCTCGCGGACCTCCAGCCAATCCTCGCAAAGCGTCTGTACCACGAGACAGGAACGATGCGTTGGTTCTCGCGACACCTCGTCGATCTCGACACCGCCGAGCATCTCCTTGCCTCATTCGCGTTTGGTAAGGGGAGTGCCGGCGCCTTCCTACTTTGCTTGCCAAGTCTGAACAGTGGGACTGACGGTGCGAAAAGGCGGATCCAAGAGTTGTCTCGCAGGCCCGAGGCCTCGTTGATGGTGTGGGGAACCCCCGAGAACGCACAGCGCATCTCGGAACTGGCCCTCGAGTTGGTCGCTTGTGAAACAGTCATGCGGACCAGGTCCGAGCTCGAAGGCGACGCCGTGGCTCGGAAGGAGCTAGTTGGAAGAATCAGTGGGGCTCGGGCGAATCTGGAGGACGAGCTTGCCGATGCCTTCTCCCTGTCCACCTGGTACTGGCGAGGAAAGGCTCAGTCAGTGGATGCATCTAGAGCGATCTCGCCAATCGCTTCACGCATCGCCGCTGAAATTTATAAGCGCACGCCGGTTATCAAGAGTGAGCTGTTGAACCGGGAGGATCCGTCTGCAAATAGCAACCGAGCTCGCAAGGATCTGATGTACAGGATGGTCGGCTTCCAAGCTGATGAGAATTTGGGCTACCAAGGGTACCCAGCGGACGCTGGCCTGTACTACAGCATCCTGAAGGCATCAGGACTACATCGAGAGATAGCTCCCGGACAATGGGCCTTTGCCGAACCTCTGGAGAGGGACGGCTCGGGTCACATGATCAGTCTATGGCGCGACTCGTGGGAGTCGCTGTCGAAGGCCGGAACCACTCATCTTTCGGACCTCTACGAACAGTGGTCCAAGGAACCGTACGGGTTGCGTGCCGGCATTCGCCCGGTCCTTGCGATGGCGATGTTTCTTGCTCACCGGCATGCGTTAGCGTTGTACGTCGATGGCGTATTCACCCCAGAACTCTCGGAAGCGCTAATTGACGAATGGCTCAGCGACCCGAAGCAGGTAGCGTTTAAGTACGTTGCCGCGTCTAGTGATCAGGCTGCTTATGTAGCTGCGGTCGCCAAAGCCGTGCCTACCGTGAAGGGTCGGCAGCCGCTGGAGGTGGCGCGCGGCCTCGTGGGCGTGGTGGTATCGCTGCCTGCCTGGACTAAACGGACGACCGGCATCTCTAAAGAGGCGCAGCAAGTTCGCACCATGCTACTGCGCGCCAACGATCCCCACAAGGTGCTGTTCGCAGATCTGCCATCACTGTTGAATGCATCTAGTGCCACCGAAGTCGAACGTCAGCTCAGTGACATTCTGAGAGAACTGCAGGAGGCATACCCCAAGCTCATCCGCCAGATCAAAGAAACGCTGTTTGATGCTCTTGATCACCCGCTGCCTCAACTCGAACGCCTTCGAGATCGGGCGCGCGTAGTCAAAGGTGTCGCAGGCGACTTTAGGTTGGAAGCATTTATCTCAAGGCTCGAAACGTTCGACGGCTCGCTGCCGGCTGTCGAAGGTCTTATCAGCCTGGCATGCAGCAAGCCCCCCTTGCAGTGGGTGGATCGCGACATGGACTCCGTGATTTTGCAGTTGACGTCTTGGGCGCAGGACTTCCGGCGTGCTGAGGCGCTCGCCTCGTTTCGGGGTCGTGCGACGACACGCCGTGCTATAGGGCTGGTCTTTGGGGGCAGCAAGGGAAAGAACGCGAGCGGATCCGTCGATATTGATGAGAGCGACCAAGGGCTGGTCAACCAGCTAGCCCACAAGCTTTTGCTCAATCTGCAGCAAGAACGGCACGAGGTCGCCCTTGCTGCATTGGCAGAAGTTGGGGCAGTCCTGCTTACGAAGAAAACCGAAAAGGAGGTGGCGGAATGAAAGAGCACCATGTTCTGGGCATATCAGGTGGCAAGGACAGTGCCGCTCTAGCGGTGTACATGAGCCTGAACCATCCTGAAATCGACATCGAATACTTCTTCACCGACACTGGAAAAGAGCTGCCTGAGGTTTACGAGTTCCTTGGCGCACTCGAAGGAGTCTTAGGAAAGCCAATACTTCGGCTGGATCCGCAGCGAGACTTCGATTTCTGGTTGAAGCAGTACGGGCACTTCTTGCCGTCAGCTCAAACAAGGTGGTGCACTCGGCAGCTGAAGCTACAGCCGTTTAAACAATGGATTCGTCCATGGTTGGCCGCGAAGGAGAAGGTATACAGCTATGTCGCGATCCGCGCAGACGAGGACCAGCGAGACGGAATGATTGCTCAGGACGACAATCTAATCGTGCGGCTTCCGTTTCGAGAGGAAGGTATTGACAAGCAAGGTGTGTTGGAGATCCTTCACCAGTCTGGCATTGGGTTGCCCAAGTACTATGAGTGGCGGTCGCGGAGTGGATGCACCTTCTGCTTCTTTCAGCAAAAGATCGAATGGGTGCAGCTCAAACGCAGGCATCCTGAGAGTTTTGAGGAAGCCAAAGCCTACGAGAAGTCGGCTCTCGAACATGGCTCCCCGTTCAGTTGGACGATGCGAGAGTCGTTGGAGCAGCTCGAGCGCCCAGAACGCATGGCCGAAATCGAAGCGGAATTTAAGGTGCGTCGCGACCGCGAGTTGGCTCGCCGGAGAGTGAATCCGCTTCGAGTCGAATCTCCACCTTCGCCGCCGCAGTTGGTGGTGCGCGAATCAGCCTCGCCGGACTCCTTCGGAAATCCGCTCTGCGAGACTGCCAAGCTGGAAGAACCGCTCGATATCGATGAGATGTACCTAGAGGATGAAGGCGGAGGGGCTTGCCTGGTGTGCCACAAGTAGTCTGCACTTGCCGAACCTGTGCCTCGGCATGTTCGAGCAGTCCTTACGCCAGTCGAACCCGTTGGGAATAGCTCGGGCGGTCAATTACCACCTGTGTGTCTCGCACTCGCTCGCACCAGGTGAGAAGATTCTGCAATAGGAGCTTGGCGTCGCGCCGATGTACGCCGGGGTTATCGAGGAGGCTGCTCTGAAGTGCAGCAGACAGCTCTCCAAAGTACATTTCACGGCCTTCGCTTTCCAGTCTTTGCACAAGCCACATATACATGCGGGAGCTTGCGAGAGCTCGCTTGACTTCTTCAACGCGGGAGGCGGACGGCGCCAATCCAAGCAAATGTCTATCGTGCTCATCCACCTGCTCGACGGCGTCCCCCGTGACGGAGGGGGCTGACCAAAAGCACTCCTCCAGCAGGAGCCGACCCACCGTGTGCACGACGTGAAGCTTGCTCATTAGTGATGCTGGCCAGTGCGACGGAGCGGAGGGGTGGGTGCCTGCCTCAAGAACAGCACTTCGAATCTCCTTGAATAGCTGATCGTCGAGGAGGATCGCCCCTGCAAAAAGTCCGTCCACCAGGTGAAGATTTGCTAGTAGCGGCGGGACTATCGTGCAGACTTCTTCATTCGCCCCATCTTTCAGTCCGAATCCGGAAAGAGTTGCATTCGCGCTTCCTACGAGTATGCCGCGGTCAGGAATCGAGAACACTTTGCCGTGGTAGTCAAGTCGGATAAAGAACTTGAAGCCTGCGTTAGATGCAGCGGTGTATGCGTCAAGGTCAGACGCGCCCGCCAATAAATCGCCAAGCTGCCATCGCGTCAGGACACGCCCCGGCGGCCCTGCAAGTTGCACTGACAGCAGCCTAGTGAGCACCTCTGAGCGCAAGTATGCGGAGCACAGCGATACCGCGGCGGAGGTCTGAGCGAGGGCGTCTACGACCCATGAGGCACCCTTCCTGCCATCCATCAGCGCGCCGCTGAAAGGGTACGTTCTGTCCGGAACTAGGTACGTTGAACGATCTTCCTGAACTCGATGACGCCGAGCGGACCGTGGGAGATTCGGCAAGGTGCTTGCCTTTAGTCGCTGCGATCAAGAAAACGGCGCGCAATTCGACCCCAGTCCACCCGAGCATCTTGCGCGTGCTCTCGTCGGCTTGAATCCTGTTCATCTTCGTACCGCGCCCAGGCCATCAAGAGCAGTTTCAGACCGGCCAACGCATTTTCGAGGCGTTCTTGTAGGTTTTCCGTTGACTGGTTAGAGCGATCCTTCTCCAGCACGTCTACCAGCCTGGAGTACGCAGGGTGTCGAGTGTTCAGCGTAACAATCAGCGCACCACCGCGTGGCTGCACCGAAAAGAAGGCCGGACTATCAAGATTTGCCTCGGCAAAGATGTACTTGAGTGAGCCCTCGATAGCGCTGCTAGCTAGCTCAGTAGCGTCCGCCTGATTCAGACCTTGATCCGTCAACGTTTGCGCAATCTCGCTCTTGCGCTCCTCAACAGGCTTCCCCTCATCGGCATCGCTTTCACCCCGCTTGCCTTCGGCCTGACGTTGCCGCGTTTTTTCGGTTGCTTCCTTTTCCGCGTCGAATGCGCCAGTGTCGTGCCGTGCTTCCTTGCTCCGTTGATTCTTCAGCTGCACATCTACCAAATCGCGCATCTGCTTGATGTTTGACTTGACCAGATGGGCGATCTCCAGCAAGTGTGCGTGAGGGTCACCATCTGCAAGCATTTCTTCCTTTGCCGCTGTGATGGTTTTGCCGTCCTTCAGCAAGTCTTTGAAGTCAAAAGTCGCTGTCTCGCCAAAGTTCCGCGCGTGCTGCTTGTTGTTTGTGACTCCGAAAATCTCGTCCAAGGCTGGTGGAAACTCTACTTCAACACCCCACCAGCGCTCTCGTGCATCAGACATAGCCCATGCGGGATCGAGTTCGAGTTCGCGTCCAGCCCGAAGGACTGACACCCCAACGTTGCGAGCAGCGTGAGTGCCGTAGTCGCGGTTGCCCGCAGTGCCTCCTTCACGGGCACTCTTCCTGGCCATGCTGCACCGGACACTTACATGGTGTGTCTCGCGGCCGATGCGTACGGGAACGCGCGTCTCGTATGTAGCCGGATCAGGATACGGCTCGAACATCGGCTGTTCATCATATGGCGCCGGTGTGGAGGTTCCTGTCATCAGGTACAGAGGATCATTGGGCCGGGCCATCTTGTCGATCGCGTATGTCAGGCTTTCACCTTCTATGCACGCCAAGCGAATCTCCGCCTCTCCGCTGTTCAAGAACTTGCGGTACATGCGACCAATAAGCTGCTCAGAGTTATCTATGATCGCCCGGCCTGTTCGCCAGATGCAACGATCTATTTCTGACCAAACGACCAGAGTTCCAGACTTGCCAAAAGAAGTGCTCCACCCCAACCAATCCTTGGGAATCTTCTTCAGGCGCGGCTCCGGGATCTCATCTTGTTTCCCTGTCTCGATCTCTCGAATATCGAGGTAGCTGTGAAGAGCGGATTCGAATCCGTCTTGCCACGACCAAACGTCTACGCGACGGGCCTGGGAAACGGACGACGCCGGCAGGCCCATCCCGAACTTCCCCATGTTCGTCTGCTGCTCGGGACTTAAATTTGTGCCATTACCGAACTGAAGTGCCATGCGCAGGACTTCCGCGTTCATTCCGCGGCCGTTGTCAAGTACGGCAATGCGGTCGATCCGCTGCCGGCTGCGCTGTTCGACCCACTCAGTACGTTGAACGCAGAGTAGCTCCACTCGACGCGCGCCCGCCTGGATGGAGTTGTCCATCAGTTCAGCCAAGGCATAAGCTGCGTTCTTGTACCCGTTGTCGCGCATCGCCTTAACAGCGAGCCGTGCTGGAACAATTTCTACCTTACTCACTTGAATCCCTCCACACATCTTCCCAATTCGAAAACGCATTCACCACAGAACCAAAGCCTGGCAGCCGGGTATCAACAACCGTAAGGATCTCGCACGTTTCATTTCCCCCGGCCGCTCTGCCTCGCATCGCGCGCCCAACCATCTGGCTGTACAAGACAAGGGATAACGTCGGACGGGCTATCAGAGCGGCGCTTGTCTTAGGTGCGTCGAATCCTGTTGTGAGGACGCCAAAGTTGCAGAGAACCTTAGGTTCCGGCCCATCATCTTTGAAAGCCGCAATGGAGGCGGCCCGTCCATTCGGCGATTTTGAAGTGATGCTCGCTGCCCAGTGCCCGCGCGCGGCGAGAACCGCCGCTAATAGGTCGCTCTGCTGCACCGAGGCAGCAAAGAGAATCACGCGTTTGTGACGTCCCAGCAACTGCTCTGCGTGGTGCACTACCAAGAGTGTCCGCTGTTCGTCTGCAGCAAGACGATCGAGCACAGACGCTGGCAGTTCAAACGTTTCTCGAACCCGACGTTGCTCCTCTTCGCTGAGGACCACGTTCGTCGCCGTTTCTATCGGGACAAACGTAGGCTGGGCAAGATAGCCACGACTGATGAGGTAAGCCACCGGGTTATCGAAGCCTTGAATCTGTAACGTCACCTTCCGCGAAGCAAAGAAGTCGGCTAGTTCACGGTCAGCCTCAGGATCGTTCCATGTCCGCCCCGGCGTCGCGGACAAGCCTAGCAGCCGCGCATCTGAGTAGGGACGAAGCAGCTGGTTGATGATCAACTGGTATGTAGGTGCGATTGCCTGGTGTGCCTCGTCCATGACTACCAGCGGGTTCTTGCCGCTTAATGCTCTCAGCTGATGGTCGTCAGTTCGCAGGCGCGCGAATGCCTTTTTCAAACCTGCCACAACGATTCCGTCCTCCACCGTTCGGAGATCAAAGTCATAGGCGCCCCAGTAGCGTATTAGGGGAACAGGCCGAGAGCCGATCGCCTCCCACGCTTTGACGAATTCCTCCGCAGCTTGCTCACACAACTCCTCCGAATGTGCGAGCCACACAACAACACCGCGGTCTCTTGCGCGCAGGTAATTGCTGACCACGTTCATTGCCGTGCGAGTCTTGCCCGATCCCGTCGGCATGTGCAGTAAGGCACGGTGTGGTTCGACCGCGAGATGAGCCTCGACGCGTCTTAGGGCGAGTGCTTGATGGGGAAAGAGCCCGAAAACCGGGGTGACTTCCGACCAACTTGGGGGCAGCTCACGATCCTCCTCCAAGGGTAAGCCGACGCCGAAGAAATCAAAAAGGATGAAACGATCGCCCCCTCGCTTGAATGACGAGGACTCAAGGAATTGATATGGATCCAACTGTTGCGAGGCGCCGAGCCTCGCTGCTAGCGCGCGAGCTTCGACGGGGGGCAGCATGGCCAGCAGCTGACTGCGCGTTCCTGCGTCGTCCAGGAGGGCATGTGGCGGGCGCAATCGCAAAAGCACCTGCAGCAACCTCTTGGGGTATCCGAGCTGAGGGTCGATCGCCGTCACTAGGCGAGCGGAGCCCGGAGGCATCAGGCTCGCCAGAGCAGTGTCCGCCCTTGCGAGCAGTTCCTCAATTCTCATTCTGGCGGGGATTTGATGTCACCATGGGCCTTATTACATCGAACTGTCTTGCTCATTGCAGGTGCTATGGCTGAACTTCTTCCTAGTGTCTCACCAGGACGCCTCCTCCGCTACTTGTCACAAAGTCTCTTTGGCATTCGGTCGGAAAGGGACAACGTCGCCGTGAGGAAAGTGTTAACTGCTGCTCTTGGCTTGCTTTGGGACGCCCTCGGAGCCGGATCTATGCTTTTCAGAGAGGTCCCGAATATGATCGAAATTCTCACGAGATCAAGGAGACTGCCGTGAAGGTGCCTGATAGGTTATCCGCTGAGATTTTGGCCGGAGTCACGCCCGGGCATCTCAGAAAAGCAGCGCAGATGCTTTCCGAGGGGAGGGTTAGCCACTGCTTTGGTCCATCCACAGATTTTGATGTCGTGGTGGCCGGTGGCGTGCGATTGCCGCCCAAGGCGGTATTCGGAGTGGCTGCGACCGAGGCGCTCGGGTTTGCTGTCACCCCCGGTCATATTCGCGGAGGTGCGCGGACAACCACCTTCCGCCTTCTCAAGGCCGCAGGTTTTAAGATCGTGCCGAAGGCCTGGCACGGTGATTCAGAAGCGCCTGCCGACGCCGAATGGGTGGAAGGCACTCCTATCCAGAGAGTACACCTGGAGAGGGAGCGGGCTCGAGGCCTTGCGGACCGAAAGAAAGCTAGCTTTTCCAAGAAGCACGGTCGTCTGTTCTGTGAGCTATGCGGCTTAGATCCAGTACAAGCGTACGGGCATGCCTTTGGGGAGGCAGCGATCGAGGTTCATCACAACGCAGTGCAGGTCAGCCAAATGCCTGAAGGACATAAGACGCGACTGGCGGACCTGCAATGCGTTTGTGCGAATTGCCACCGCTTCGTGCATAGGCAGATGCGTCATAGGGATCTCCCAAAGGAAGACTCAGACATCGCGTAGCGTCAGAGCCGCCGGGTGAGTAGTCAGGACAACCCGCGAAGATGGCAGTCAAGAGAAACGAAGAGGCGTGCTGCTCCCGGTTGTCTAGCTGGTGCCGAAGCGGGTGTGCCCTTCACCTTAACCAACTATCTAGCACGTCAAAAATGCGTTCGCAAATGTGCTCAGAGCGTCGCTCAATAAAGCCTGAATCCCAGGGCAGTCCCTCCATGCCTCGGAGCGCGAGAGGCGCTAGTTGAGGTAGGTAATTGGAGGCGGCATGAAGTGCCGACAAGCTAGGCGGAAGGGTCGTGATGCCGAGCTTCGCCATCAATAAGGGACCGGACGGACCAGTATGTGCCGCCTGCGGCATGGTCAGGCTCCAGTAGTAGAAGATTTTGTCGGCCCATTCAGAGTAGACGGAAGAGTTAATGGGTACCGAAAGCAGCGTCAGATTGCCAATCTTGTCGACGACGGAATAGTTTCCAGGGTAGATCCGCGCATCAGGGGGGGTGTACTTGAAAAAGCGTGGCTCATCCCGTGTTGCCACATGCTCAATTACTTCGTAGTCGCTCGCGTGCCACGCTTTTGCCGTCAGGAACGTCGCCGTGCCGGGCATCCCGCTAACGGTAAGCCCCTCGTTTCCTGGCGTCGTGTCAGGCACCGCATCGTGGCCTGCGATGAATAGGCCAAAGCGGCACACGGCACGTCGTTGATACCACGTGGCTTGTTTCGCTAGTGCGACCCACAAAGACCTAGCAGACGTACTACTCGCCGCATCGTAAACGCGCTGCGTCTCTAATGCATTTCGGAAGGCTTGTTTGAGAAAGCTGGATGACTGGTTGGCGGCACCTGTGGCAACCGACATATTCGCAGCGGTTTGATCGAACAACTTCTTATAGTCGGCGTCTGGAAATCGGCCCCGGGCCGCCCCCATCCACAAAGTGAAAAAAGCGGCCGCCGCTTTGCACGAAGCGAGAAATTCGGAGCCAGCCGCGGCGACGGCACCTGTACCCCGCGCGCGCAGGAGCTTTGCGTAGAAAACGCTAAGGACGGAATGAGCCATGTGGTGCTGCGCATCCCGAAGGTAGAACAAGCATAGTCCGGCCATGTCAGCGTCAGCATTGCTCATGCCGAGCGAGATAAGATGATTTACAAGACTAAAGTTCGCCGAATCTTTAGCTGAACGTCGAGGTCGAACGAACTTGTCGAAGTACTCAGCCTGATCGGCCAGTGACTCAATCAGCGCAAAACTTAAGTGGCTGCCTGGAGGCTCCAATGAGCCAGTGAGCCAGTCGCGTTCCTCGCTAAATCTGCGTGGAAGCTCGAAGCCGTTGTATACCAAGGCCGTCGACACGATGACCTGGTCAGTAACATCTTCCTTCCTGTTCGCCGTGCTCTCGACATCAAAGACGCGCTCTATGCGGTCGACCTCAGGCTTGATCCCGGTCGAATAGTTCGCTCCCCACGCCATCACGATGGAGGGTTTGAAAACTTCGAACGCCGTGAGCGGAGTGCCGGTGGCGTTAAGCGATTGAAACATATCAAACGCTAATCCCTCATCGAGGCATTCGATTACAACAAACCGACATCCATTGCGTAGATATTTGCAAGCGGCGAGCAAAAGGAACGCGGAGAAAAAAGCGTGTTGTTCCTCGATGGATCTTGACAGAACCACTGAGAGATCAGGCGGATATCCGGTGAACCGTTCCAGCGTGCCGTCAGGTGTTCCATTTGCAACTATGAGTCGTTGCGCGAGTGTCTGGTCGGCGTTGCTGAGCTCAAACTCTATAACTTCCGCAAAAGCGTCCATCACGCACCGAAGACGTTCGTCCATGAGGAGCGAAGTCGATGGCACGCCATTTATAACCTGAGCCAACAGTGAGGCGGCGTTCGACTTGTAGAACGCTTCGACATTTCCTTTGAGAGTCCACTGGTCAGAAACGGGATTGCCGGTGATGTCGCCCGCTCGAACAATAATTGGCTTGCGCGGCGGCTGAGCGCCTGACTTCTTAATTTCAACCGAGAAGAACTCTTGCAACGCGGTCATCTCGTCAGCGAGCTCATCGGCTAGGTTCGCATATGGCTGAGCCCCCCCGCCGGCCGCGCGAAGCGCTGTTGAATTCGTTCCGCAGAGCTCGTAGAGGAGACAGGCTAGCATCGCAAGGGAGGTGATGCGCTGCTGACCGTCTACGACATTCGAGACCTTTGTGAGGAGATTGGGTGTGTCCTCGTGAACACCCAGCTTCACGCTTTTTTCGTCATGAAGAATGACTGTCCCGAGAAAAACTGAGTTCAGGTGCTTCGTCAGAGTGCGACGAACACCCGAAAAGATATCCTTAGCGAGCTTGGTCGCGTTCTCATCGTCCCAAGAGTAGTTCCGCTGGTAGTACGGAACGTAAAACGCACGACCTGCCTGCGAAAAAAATCCGTCCAGCGAATCAGCGCTATGCTTAAACGGCTCGGCCATTCCGTCCCCTTTTGTTGTTTGATTCCCGGCACTGGAGTCTAATGTAAACAGGGCGAGAGTCAGCAGGTCGAGCAGTGGCTTCTCCGGCGGTCAGACGCAGGAGCGCAGCATGATGAGTATGGTTCAAGAACTGAGTCGGCCAGCGCGAGCAGGCATTAGCGTGGCGTTAAGCGGCGCCTAGTAGAGCGCCGCTTTTGCCGTAATTTTGTGGGTGCACACCCTCCGCAAGTCGCTGGTTGCAACCGGTTGCGTACGACCACCGCTTATTGCCCTCGCACACCTCGTCACCCTGCAAACCCCACCGTCTTCTCGCCGGGCCAATTCATTCACGCGCCCCTCCCCCGCGCTGTCTTCCGGACTGCAGGAGGACAGATCCTGAACATCAAGCCATTGGCCATCTCTACCGCCTCGCTCTCGGCGGCTCGGCGCAGCCGCCTGCTTCACCGCACGCTGCTCCTCCACGAGAGCTTGACACACCGGTGGGCCTGACGGAGCCGATCGGCGACGCGGTGGCCGCAAAGTTCGAACGCGGTGCCTACGTAACGGTGTCGGAGCATGGGTTCTATCGCCAAGATCGGCGAAGCAAGGTGGGCAGGTGGAACTCCCTCGCGGAGACAGTGCGGGCGCAGATGCAGAAGAGGCTTTTGGCGGACGCTCCGGCTGCTAAGGGGGTGCCCGCGGGGCGCAGGTTGCAAAGCAGGAAAGCATGATCACGCAGTTGACGGGACGGGAGGCGCAATAGCGCCTCCCTTTTGACCGCCCTGCGCCGGAACACGAGAGGTGGCAGGAATTCCGAGACGTGGCGCGAATGACCCCTCACCCCTGTCCTCTCCGCGGCCCCCCCAGAATAAACACAAAATACAGCAGGGTTAACTCGCAGGCACATCGCCGCCCGCAGACGAAGAATGGGCTCACAACGAAGCAGTCGATTGGGAAGCGCTCCTTTTTCGAGGAGGGATTCCGATTGGCTTGTTCGATTGTCATGTCGGCAGCTGGCTGCCGACCGGCGGCTTGCCGGAGGGCGTGATGGACCTCGTGCTCACGCCATCGGCAAGAAGGTCGGCCCGGAGCCGTGGCTGTATGACCTGAGCCTGGCGCCCCGCAGCGGCGCCGTCACGGTGTTGCTGCGCGCCACGCAGGCCGGCAAGACCAGTCTGCTGCGCATCATGGCCGGGCTCGACCGGCCCAGCACCGGAACCGTCCGTGACGACGGCCGCATGTCACCGGCTTGTCGGTGTGGGAGCGCGACGCGTCCATGGTCTACCAGCAGTTCATACCCGTCGATGCGGGTGGCCGACGACATCGCTTCGCCGCTGCGGCTGCGCGGCGAGCGTGTCATCGCCGCTCGCGTGCGCGACATCGCCGCGCGGCTGCACATCGAGGCTTTCCTGGACCGCTATCCGAGCGAGCTGTCCGGCGGCCAACATCAACGGGTGGCGCTGGCCCGCGCGCTGGCCAAGCAGGCCCGCTGATGCTGCTGGACGAGCCGCTGGTGAATTTGGACTACAAGCTGCGCGAGGAGTTGCGCGACGAGCTCTCGCAGCTGTTCGACGCCGGCGACACCACGGTGGTGTACGCCAGCACCGAGCCGGCGGAGGCGCTGCCGCTGCGCGGCTTCACCGCGGTGCGCGTGCCGGCGAGCTGCTGCTATACCGCCCCCCCGCCGAGGTGTTCCATGCGCCGCGCTCGCTGCGCGTGGCGCGCGCGTTCAGCGATCCGCGACAAGCTGCTACAGGCCTGGAAGGACGGCAAGGCCGGTTAAAGCGGCATGCTGGGCCCCGTCTCATCCGAGCGCATCCTCGAACCTTTCCACGGCCCAGCCTGCCCCGAGCAGCAACATGCGCGTTCCAAACTCCGCAGACGAGAGCCCTTGCAGGACCGGCCCCACGACGTGCAGCCCTCGATCGATCAGCTGGACGAATGCGATCTCATATGAACCCCCGAGCTTTGTCCACAATCGATACGCCCCCGCCGACTGCCGCGGCCCACTCACCAAACACATCCCCGCCTGCAACGCCCACCGATACACCGCATTCGCCACCCCCTTCCTCCGATACTCGCGCGCATACCTCGAATGCGGACTCCTCACAAAGCGCCCCACCCTCGGATCCACCTCGAACACCCAGTTGAACACCGTACACCCCGCGAGCACGCCGCGCTCCACATCCTCCGCGTACACGTAGAACTCCCCATCCACCTCCCGATACTTGAACACCAGCTCCGGCGCGCGGGGCGCAAAGATCGGCAGCGTGACCAGCTTGTCCGCACGCAGCCGCAGCCGCCCATACAAGGCCGCCAACTCGGCTTCGACATCACGATGATCCAGGTCGACGTCAATCCGCATGATCCGGCTCCATCACGGTGACAGCCTCAAGGCGAGCTTCCGACGGCGCACCCACCCAGAACCCGCTCACCATCCCCACAGGCCGCTCGTCCGCCGTCACCCGCGCACTCGTCTCCCACTCCTCCCGCTGCACGCACAACCCCGCAAACACGCCGTAACCCTCCCCCGCGCGGATCACTCCTTCCGACTCCAAGCCCTCGCCGACGCGAATCGCGCCACGCGCCACGATGTCGCCTCCCGCCTTGATTCCCAGTGCGGCATCCAGGTGAATGCCGCAGGAGATGTCCCCAACGCAAACCACGCCCTGCGCGGAGCGCACCGACCCCGCCGCATCCAGCGCCCCGCGGACGCGCAACGCGCCGGTGCTGCAATCCGCGCCCACCAGCAAATCGCCCTTGACCCACGCACTACCCTGCACGGACATCCGACGCCCGACACGCGCATCGCCGTCCACCTTCAGCTCCGTGGCATCGACGCATCCTCCGACGATCACATGCCAGCCCGAGACCACACCGCCCCCGCTGCGCAGGTTGCCCTCGCAATTCAACCCGCCATCGACGCGCAGTCCATCACCCGCAACAACGTCCTCCCCGGCGCGGATCGTCCCGCCGCAACGAATGGACCCGCCCACGCGCAGCAGCGAGCGCACTTCGATGCTTCCGCGCACCAGGATGCTCCCCGCAAAGACGAAGTCGTCGGCCTCCAGGTCGTCCAGTTCCAGCAGCGTGTGCGTGGGGCCCAACTGGTCGAGCAGCCAGCACGCGTCTTCGACCCGGTCATCGCGGACCAGGTCGTCCAGCACCTGCTGGTAGTCGCCGCCATCCTTGTGATGGCGCAGGTACCAGCGGAACCCGTCGGTGCACGGGTTCTTCGATTTGATGAAGCTCTTGGTGAAATCCATGGCATCCCCGCCCGTTGCGGGCGTCCGTTGGCGCTGGGCTGGCCCGACGGTCGGTGGTGCGCTGGATGAAGAAGGGGACCGACGGGCTCAGGGATGTGCGAGCGTTTGCCGCAGGAGGCACGCTGAGCGCAGGTGGAGGAAGGTCGGTCCCATGATGGCCCGGAGTCTAGGCCACGCAGCGTCGCGGCGATGCAGCACAGCCAATGCCCCTGCATCTCTTGCCAGAATGCATTTGGGCGCAAATGGGTCGGCGTCCTATACTTCGCACATGGTCCGCCACTCCGCATCGCTGCGTTCTGCTTTCGCCTCCCTCGCCTTCGCGGCGCAGGGCGCGGCGTCGCGCACGCAAGCACCCTCGCGGGCGGGCCTGCAGAAGACGCCCGCACATTCCTGACCCGGCGGTCGTCACTCCCCTTCCAGCGCCATCCATCGACCGCCGGGCCCAGACCCGGCGCGAGCGAGCCCCTTCACCGATGCGGCTCGCACTCGATTGGAGTGCTTTCATGCGTGCTTCTCACTTCGGCGAGCGCCAGCTCGCCGGGCTGGACTTCACCCGCCTCAAGACCATCCTGGTGGCCACCGACCTTTCGGTGCGCGAGAACGCGGCGGTGCAGCGTGCCCGTCAACTCGCGCTGGCGCACGGCGCCAGGCTGAAGTTGATGTACATGCCACCGCATGGCAAGGACGTGCCGACCGGCGCGACGCAGCGCCTGGCCAACCTTGCCTGCCAGCTGGAGGAAGGCGGCGAGCTGCGCGTCGGCCTCGTGCCCGTCCGCTGCAACGAAGTGGACGACTTGCTGGAGCAGGCCGCCAGCGTGGACCTGGTGGTGCTGCCGCATCGGCGCTTGCGTTCCACCGCCGCCTTCTTTCGCGGCCAGCCGGTGCTGCGCGTGTTGCGCGGCGCGGGTTGTCCGGTGCTCGTCACGCGGAAGGCCGGCGACGCGTATTACCAGCGCATCCTGGTCGGCGTGGACTTCTCGCCGGAATCGCAGGTGCTGGTGAAGTTCGCCAGCCACCTGGACGCGCGCGCGAGCGTGCAGCTCTTTCACGCCATCGACACCGCGGACGAAGCCAAGCTGCGGGCGGCCGACGTGACGCTGCAGGCGGTTCAGGCCTATCGCGAGCGCGCCACGAACGACGCGTGGATCAGCATGCACGCGTTCACGGATTCGTTGCAGGCCCGGACCAGGCAGCTGCTGGCCGCCGTCGGCCGAGGCGAGGCGGGAGGGGAGATGGTGAAGCAGCAGCAGCGGTGGGGCGCGGACCTGGTCGTGGTGGGCAAGACGGGCAGCTCCGTGTGGACCGATTTCCTCTTCGGCAGCGTTGCCCACCGCGTGCTCAGTTGGAGCAGTAGCGACGTGCTCGTCGTGCCATTGCGCAAGATCCGTCCAACGCCTGCGCGCCAGGTTCGTGAGCCGGTGGAGCGCACCGTGGTGGCTGCACGCCAGCGAATGGGAGTCAGCCATGAACGTGCGTGAACCGCTGGACCTGTTGCCCGTGCGACAACTGGTGGGCGCTTCCGGCGACGCCGCCGAGGCGTTTGCAAGCCAGGCGCTGCTCGATGCGCTGTGCCGGCCGGGCAAGTACCGGGTGATGCGCCACGGGCAGGGAGCGCAGATCCTCGCCGCCAACGAGTTCGCGCTCGCGGAGGCGCAGGCGATGCTGGGCCGGGCGTACGGCGCGCTGGTCACCTTCGGCGAGCCGGGCGTGCACACTTGGCTGGATGCCGAGGCCGGCGCGCTGATGGTCCCCGTCGTCTACCTGCGCATCGACGCACCGCGTTCGCACTGGCAGGACTTGCTGCAGCTGCTGGCCGATCGCAGCGCGCAGTCCAAGCAGGCGGACCTGCAGCGCCGCCGCGTCGTCGTGCGCGCCGAGATGGAGTTGTCCCGCTCTATGGGCGTGACGCGCCAAGTCGGCGAGGTCACGGACGGCGCGGCGCAGGTGCTGTCGTGGTTGACGCGCTACCAGCCGGCCGGCGTGAGTGAAGGACTTCCTCCCTCTCCCCTTGGGAGAGGGCCGGGGTGAGGGCCGCGCGCCTCGGTTGCATTCAGTTGCTTCCACCCTCCGCCTGTCCGCCCGCACGGACTGTCCGTCACCGCAACGCACCGAGCGTCTTGTTTGCGCGACCAATTCGTTGACGCAGCCCTGTCTACGCGCCGATCCTCCCCACTCCAGGAGGACGAATCATGAACATCAAGCCATGGGCCATCGCCGCCGCCCTGCTCTCGGCCGGCGTGGCGCAAGCCACCTGCTACAGCGTCTACAAGGCCGACGGCACGATCATCCAGGAGACCTCCAACTCGCCGGTGGACCTGACGCTGCCGATCGGCGACACCATTCCCGTGAAGTTCGGGACCGGCGCCTCCATGACCATCTCTGAGAGCGGGTACTACTGCAAGGACCGCGGCGTGCCGATCGAGGGCGCGCCGAAGTCGCTGGCGCAGATCGTGCAGGCGGAGGAAGAGAAGAGGATGGTGTTGAAGGCGCCGGCTGCGAAGGTCGAGGCCGTCAAGGTGGCCGTCGCGAAGCAGGAAGCGCCGAAGGCGGTGGTGGCCAAGCAGGTTGACCCCAACGCCGCGACATTGCACGAGGAAGGGGACAAGGCTGTCGTCGCCAGGGAGGATGGCGCCAAGGCTGTCATGGTGAAGCAGGACGGGACGACGAGCGTGGTGGAGACGCGGACGGGGACGGTGTTGAAGATGAAGGGGAAGAAGAAAGAGGCGCAATAGCGCCTCTCTTTTAAAGCCCTGGGTCCCCGCCTGCGCGGGGATGACGAGGGCGGGTCAGTCCAGCAGTTCCGCCGGCACCTTGCCGCCGTTGGCAGCCAGCTTCTGCATGACGGCCTTGTGCAGCCACATGTTCATCTTGGCCGAGTCGTTCATCAGCTCCGGCGGGCACTTGAGTTCGGTCGCCAGTTCCTTGCGGGCCTGCAGGCTGCTGTCGATGTCCAGCAGCTTCAGCAGGTCGACGATCGACGTGCGCCAGTTCAGTTTCTCCGAATTTGCGGCGGCCTGCGCCGGCGTCGAAGCCCAGTTTGTCGAGGATCTTGCTGAAAAAGCCCATGTGCGTTCCTTCAATGTGAGGTGACGTCGTCGTCACCGGAAGCGCATCGTACGAGGGCAGGACGTAAGCAGGGGTGTGCGAGCTGGACAGTGCGGGTCAGAACCCGACGGCCTGTCCGTCCCGGCGCGAATCCGACGCGGCCACGTAGCCGCCGTCGGTTTTCTGGATCAACTGCGCCGCGCCGAAATCGATGCTGTCCCGCGCCGCGACGGTGAGGTTGTGGCCGCGTTCACGCAAGGCCTCGGGCACCCCCGCGGGAACGTGCGCTTCCAATGTCACCACCGGCCCGGGCTCCACCCGGAACCGCGGGGCGTCGCTCATGGCCTGCGGGTTCTGGCCGAACGCAGCCAAGCGCGTCACCATCTGCAGGTGCCCCTGCGCCTGCATCGAGCCGCCCATGACGCCCATGGCCATGACCGGCTTGCCGTCGCGCGTGATGAAGCCGGGAATGATGGTGTGCAGCGGCCGCTTGCCCGGAGCCACCTCGTTGGGATGGCCGGGCACCAGGCTGAAGCCTTCGCCGCGGTTGTGCAGGCTGATGCCGGTGCCCGGCACCACGACGCCGGAGCCGAAGCCACGGTAGTTCGACTGGATGTACGACACCATGGTGCCGGCCGCATCGGCGGTGGCCAGGTAGACGGTGCCGCCCGTGCGCGGCATGCCGGCGGCGGGAGCCGCGGCGCGTTTCATGTCGATCAGGCGCGCCCGGCCGGCGAGATAGGCAGGGTCCAGCAGGTCCGCAGTGGTCACGCGCGTCATCGACGGCGTGTCCGCGGCGTGCGCCTGGATGTCGGCAAAGGCGAGCTTCATGGCCTCCAGGCACACGTGGTAATAGTCCGCGCTGTCGCGGCCCATGCCCTCGATGTCGAACTGCTCGAGGATGCCCAGGCCGAGCAGGGCCGCCAGGCCTTGCCCATTGGGCGGAATCTCGTGCAGCGCATACCCGCGGAAGGACTGCTGGATCGGCTGCACCCATTCGGCTTCGTGCGCCGCCAGGTCCGTCGCACGCAATGCGCCGCCGCACTTCTTGGCGAAATCTTCGATGCGCTGCGCCAGCTCGCCGCGGTAGAAGCTTTCGCCGTCGCTCTCGGCGATCAGGCGCAGCGTCTGCGCCTGCGCCGGAAAGCGCCAGCGCTCGCCGGCCTTCGGCGCGCGGCCGTCGAGGGTCCACGCTTCTCGGAAGCCGGGCTGCTCGATGAAGCCGGGCACCTGCAGCGCCCATTGCCTGGCGATCTGCGGTGACACGAGGAAGCCCTCTTCCGCGTAACGGATCGCCGGCTCGAACAGGCGCGCGAAGGGGAGCTTGCCGAATCGCTTCGACAGCGCCTTCCAGCCCGCCACTTGGCCGGGCACGGTGACCGAGTCCCAGCCGGTGGCCGGCACCTTGTCGCGGCCGCGGAAGAAGTCGGGCGTCCATGCGGCGGGCGCGCGGCCGCTGGAGTTCAGGCCGTGCAGCTGGCCCTCGTGCCACACCAGCACGAACATGTCGCCGCCGATCCCGTTCATCACCGGCTCGACCACCGTCAGTGCGATGGCGGTGGCCAGCGCGCTGTCCACCGCGTTGCCACCCTGGTACATCATGCTCAAGCCGGCCTGGGCGGCCAGCGGCTGGCTGGCGCTGACGGCATTGGCCGCGAGCAGCGGCATCTTCTGCGCGGGATAGGGGAACGTCCAGTCGAAGGGAAGCGCCATGGTGGTCAGTCGTTGGAGGGTTGTCCGCGCTGGACGCCAGCCCGGAGGCGTTCCATACTACCTGTTGTATCCAGCCTGACATCGGGAATTACCTTGGACCCCATCGAAACGCAGCCCACCACGGCCGAAGAGGAGGCGTACGGCTACGTGCTGGGTCGCATCCGCACGGGGGTCTTCAAGCCCGGGGACCGCCTGGTGCCCGAGGAGATCGCGGCCGCCATCGGCACCAGCCGCATGCCGGTGCGCGATGCCTTCCGGAGGCTGGCGACGCAGGAGCTGCTGACCCTGCGGCCGAACCGCGCGGCCGTGGTCCGGTCGCTCGACCTGGCGGAAATGACGGAGGTGTTCGAGATGCGCGCCGTGCTGGAGGGGCTGGCCGCGGGCGCGGCGATGAAGGCGATCGGCAGCGCCGAGCTGGCCGAACTGGAGCGCCGGCTCGAGGTGATGGAGCAATGCGAGGCGAACGCCGGCGACTGGATCGCGGCGCACAGCGGCTTTCACCTCTACCTGTGCGGCTTCAGCGGCCGGCCCAGGCTGCTGGCACAGATCTCGGCGCTGCACATGACCATCGAGCCTCACATGCGGATGTGGCTGCAATCCGCGGACAAGCAGATGTCGTCGCGGGAGGACCATTCGCTGATCCTGGACGCGCTCAAGCGCCGGCGGCCGGAGCTGCTGGAGGCGGTGGTGCGGGACCACATCAACTGCACCATCCCGGCGCTGGCCGCACTGATGGAAGGGCCCGCCGGCACGCCTTGAAATCGGCACCTAGGTGATAACGTGGATACAGTCTGACAGACCCGGCGCCAGAATGGGCAGCATGACCACCGTGCAGGCCGGCGACATCGGCGCCCAGATCCATCCGTACACCAACCTCAGCACGCACCAGGAGGCGGGCCCCATGGTCATCACCCGGGGCGAGGGGGTCTACGTCTACGACGACAAGGGCAACCGCTACCTCGAGGCGCTGGCCGGCCTGTTCTGCGCCTCGCTCGGCTTCAGCAACCAGCGGCTGGCCGACGCGGCAGACCGGCAGATGCGGCAGCTGCCCTTCTATCACGCGTTCGGCGGCAAGGCGACGGAGCCGTCCGTGCGCCTGGCCGAGAAGCTGCTGGCCATGGCGCCCGTGCCGATGTCGAAGGTGTTCTTCGCCAACTCCGGTTCCGAGGCCAATGACACCGCAATGAAGATCGCCTGGTACTACAACAACGCGCTCGGCCGCCCGGACAAGAAGAAGATCATCTCGCGCCACCGCGCCTACCACGGCGTGACCATCGCGACGGCCAGCCTCACCGGCCTGCCCAACAACCACCGCGACTTCGACCTGCCGATCGACCGCGTGCTGCACACCGACTGCCCGCTGCACTATCGCTACGCGGAGCCGGGCGAGAGCGAGGATGCATTCGCCACGCGCTGCGCCCAGTCGCTGGAAAACCTGATCCAGGCCGAAGGGCCGGGCACGATCGCCGCGTTCATCGCCGAGCCCTTGATGGCCTCCGGCGGCGTGATCGTCCCGCCGCCCACCTACTACGAGAAGATCCAGGCGGTCCTGCGCAAGCACGACATCCTGCTGATCGTCGACGAGGTGATCTGCGGCTTCGGCCGCACGGGCAACATGTTCGGCACCGAAACGTTCGGGCTGCAGCCGGCCATGATGACGATGGCCAAGCAGCTGTCGTCCGGCTACCTCCCCATCTCCGCGGTGATGGTGAACGAGGAGATCTACCGCGCCCTGGTGGAACAGAGCCGCAAGATCGGCACCTTCGGCCACGGCTACACGTACAGCGGCCACCCCGTGTGTTCGGCGGTCGCCCTCGAGACGCTGAAGATCTACGAGGACGAGCGCATCGTCGACCACGTGCGGCGCATCATGCCGCAGTTCCAGCGCCGCCTCGCCGACCTCGGCGAGCACCCGCTGGTGGGCAACGCCCGCGGCATGGGGCTGATCGGCGCGGCCGAACTCGTCGCGGACAAGAAAAGCAAGACGTCGTTCCCGGCCACCGCGGGCGTGGCTGCTTATGCGGGGCAGCGCGCGGCGCTGCACGGCGTGCTCACGCGCGCGCTGGGCGACAACATCAACGTGTGCCCGCCGCTGATCATCGAGCCGGCGCAGATCGACTACATGTTCGACGGCATCCACGTCGCCCTGGACGACACGCTGGAATGGGTGAACCGCACCGGCTTGCGCGCGCAGTAATCGCATCGAATCTCCCACCACCTTTTTCGAAAGAGCTCCCATGAAAAGGAAATCCTTCCTCGCCGGCGCCGTGTGCGCGGGCGTCCTCGCCCTCGCTGGCCAAGCCCACGCCCAGGCGTGGCCCAACAAGCCGGTGAAGATCGTGGTGCCCTTCCCCGCGGGCGGCGCCACGGACGTGATCTCGCGCGCACTGGGCCAACGCCTGGCCGCCGAACTCGGGCAGACCTTCGTCATCGACAACAAGCCGGGCGCCGCCTCCGCCATCGGCGCGGAGCTGGTTGCGCGCTCGCCGGCCGACGGCTACACCTTGCTGATGGCGACTTCGTCGTCGCTGGTCAACAACCGTTTCCTGTACAAGAAACTCAGCTACGACCCCGACGGCTTCGAGCTGATCTCGCTGGTGTGCGTCACGCCGCTGGTGCTGGTGGCGAACACCTCGCTGCCTGGAGACAACGTCAGCAGCATCGTCCAGTACGCCAAGGCGAATCCGGGCAAGGTCAACTACGCGTCGTATGGCACCGGAACCATCTCGCACCTGGCCACCGCCCTCGTCGCACAGCGCTCCGGCGTCAGCATGGCCCACGTCCCGTACAAGGGCGCCTCCGAAGCGCTGCCCGCGCTGATGGGTGGACACGTGTCCCTGTACACCGACACGATCGTCAGCAGCGTGGCCCTCATCAAGGACGGCAAGATCAAGCCGATCGGCGTGACGACCGCGAAGCGCACCGCCATCCTGCCGAACGTGCCGACCATCGCCGAGCAGGGACTGCCCGGCTTCGACATGGTGCCGTGGTACGGCGTGGTTGCGCCCAAGGGCACGCCGAAAGAGGTGGTCGAGCGGCTGCGCGTCGCGATGGCCAAGGTCGTCCAGAGCCCGGAGTTCGTCGCCGAGCTGGCCAAGACCGGCGCGGAGCCGCCGTCCGGCGGATTCGGCCCGGCTGAGTTCGCGGCCCTGATGAAGTCGGAGATCACGAAGACGGCGGCGTTGATGAAGGATGCGGGCATCGAGCCGCAGTGATTCAGCGGCGGCGTCCGACAGGTCCCGCGGGAGGGATGCGATCAGATGGTGAACAGGACATGACTATCTGGAGCACCCTCATGCATCGCACCCTCGTGGCACTCGCTTGTGCCATCACGCTGGCCAGCGGCAGCGCCCTGGCCCAACAGGAACCCACCCTTACCGACAAGGCCAAGGCAACGGCCCAGAACGTCGGTGAAAAGACCAAGCAGGTCGTCGAAAAGGTGAAGGACAAGGTCGGATCCGCCGTCAACAAGGCGGGCGACAAGACGGCCGAGTTCGGCCACAAGGTCGGGGACAAGGCGTCCGACATCGGTCACAAGGTCGGGGACAAGGCCGAGGACGCGAAGACCTCGGTGATGGGCGCCGACAAGGACCGGAAGTAAGCGCTAAGCGGCGGCTTGCGAGAACGACCGCGACCAAGCCGATAGAGCCGCATGGGCGGAGACGGGCGCATCAGCCAAAGCCCGCGCCGCACGTGGCGCGCGCTGCGGACGCCGCTCACCGGGCCGGACTTCCTTCAGCGCCTTGATGGCACGTCCATGTCCTGCCGGCAGCGACGCGGGCGCATCCGCCAGCGTCTGCAGGATGGCGCAGTGCGCGGACGCGTCGCCGCGGCAGCGCGCCACCAGGCCCTGCAAGGTGCCGCGCATCAGGTCCAGCTCCTTTTGCCGCTGTTCCAGCCCGGCCAGCTGCTCCAGGGCGACCTGCTTCACGTCGCTGCTGTGACGGTCGGGATCGTTCCATAGCGACATCAGCGCGCCGATCTGTTCCATGGAAAAGCCCAGGCTGCGCGCCTGCCGGATGAAACGCAGCATCGCGATCTCGCGCTCGCCGTACAACCGATAGCCGGCCTCGGTGCGCTCGGCCTCGGGGATGAGGCCGAGCGACTCGTAGTGGCGGATCATCTTGGGGGTGATGCCCACCGTGGCCGCGGCGTCGCCGATGTTGATGCGCTGCATGGGGTGCTCCTTGGAATGCAGCGAATGGTCAACCTTGCCCCGGTGTCAAGGTCAAGCCCCCGCGCCGATGCCCTTGAAGACCGCCACCAGGCGCTGCCGCTGGTCGCCCAGGGCCGCGGCCAATTCGGCCTGGGCCTGCTGCGAGGTCCGCTGGGCGTCCAGCAGCTCCAGCAAGTCCGTCGCGCCGGCTTCATAGCGCACCCGCGACAGGCGCTCGGCCTGCGCCGCCAGCTGGGCCCGGCGCTGTAACGACTGGAACTGCTGTTGCCCCAGCGTGTAGCGCGCCAGGGCGTTCTCCACTTCCTCGGTGGCGAGCAGCAGGCGCTGGCGGTAGGCGGCCAGGCCTTCCTGCTGGTGGGCCTGGGCCGCTGACAGGCGCGCCTGGATCCTCGGGCGGTCGAACAAGGGCGCCAACAAGGACGGCGCGCTCAGCCACGACACGCTGCCGGCGGTTCCGAGCGAAGCCGCGGAACCCGCCACGAAGCCGAGGACGCCCGAGAGGGTCAGCCGCGGATAGAACTCGGCGCGGACGGCCTGGATGTCGAGGGCGCGGGCCTGCAGTTCCGCCTCCAGCTCCTGCACGTCCGGACGGTTGGCCAGCCAGCCGGCGCCGGCTGGCACCTGGATGGCGATGGCCGCGGGCTGCACGGTGTCCGCCGTCGCCAGCTCGAAGCCTGTCGGCGACTGCGCCGTCAGCACCGCGATGCGATGGCTTGCCACCCGGGCGGCCGCCTGCTGCAACGGCACCTGCGCTTCCGCGGCCTCCAGGTCCGCACGGGCGCGCAGCTCGTCCACCGGCGCGGCGGCCCCGCCGGCCGCCCGCGCGGCGACCAGCCGCAGGGTGCGCTCGCGGTTCGCGGCCACCGTGCGCGCCAGTTGCAGCTGTTCGCGGGCGCCGACGAGCGCGAAGTAGGCGTTGGCGATTTCGCTGCTGATGGCCAGGCGGATGCCCCGCAGTTGCGCCTCGGCGGCGCGCACGCGCTGCGTGGCCGCCCCGGCCTGCTTGTCGAGGCGGCCGAACAGGTCCACTTCCCAGCTGAAGTCGAGCGCCGCGCCCACGGTGTCGCTGCGCCGCTGCGCCCGCGCCAGCCCGGGCGCTTCCGACTCGCTGGCCTGTGCGGCGCGCCCCTGCAAGCCGGCGGAACCGCTGGGTCCGAAGGCCGCGCGGGCGCCGGCCAACAGTGCCTGGGAACGCCGGATCCTGGCGTGTGCCTGGTCGAGGTCCAGGTTGCCGTCGAGACCCTTCGCGATCAACGCGGCCAGCACCGGATCGTCGAGCGCCATCCACCACGGGGCGGCGGCTTCGGGCGCGCTGGCGGCGGCCACGTCGGGACGGGCTGCTTCCACCGCATATGCGGGGACGGCCAGCAGGGCGGCGGCGATGGCGCCGGCGATAACGAGCTTATGCATGACGAACCTCCAGGGAAGTGGATGCGCTGCGCCGCTGCAGCAGCACGTAGAACAAGGGCGTGAACAGCAGGCCGGCGACCGTCACGGCCACCATTCCGGAGAACACCGCGACGCCGACGGCTTGCCGCATCTCCGCTCCGGCGCCGGTGGCAAACACCAGCGGCAGCACGCCCATCACGAACGCCAGCGACGTCATCAGGATCGGGCGCAAGCGCAGGCGGGCCGCTTCGACGACTGCCGCAACCGGCGACATCCCTTCGAACTGCAGCTTGCGTGCGAACTCCACGATCAGGATCGCGTTCTTCGTCGCCAGGCCGATCAACACCACGAAGGCAATCTGCGTGAACAGGTTGTTGTCGCCGCTGGTGGCCCAGACGCCGGCCATCGCGCCGAGCAGCACCATCGGCACGATGCCCAGCACGGCGGCCGGCAGCGACCAGCTGCCGTAGGCCGCGGCCAGGATCAGGAAGGCCAGCGCCACCGCCAGCGGAAAGACCAGCAGGCCCGACTTGCCCTCGCGCTTCTGTTCGTAGGTGAGGTCGGTCCATTCGTAGCCGAAGCCTTCCGGCAGCTCGCGGGCCAGGATCTCCTCCATTGCCGCGACCGCGTCGCCGGCGCTGACGCCCGGTGCGGGGCCGCCGGACAGGTCGGCCGACGCATGGCCGTTGTAGCGGCTGACGGGATCGGGGCCCACCGTCGTCCGGGCGTTCACCAGCGTCGCCAGCGGCACCATCTGCCCGCCCGCGTTGCGCGTCCACAGGCGGGACAGTGCATCGGCATCCGCGCGGAAGTTGGCGTCGGCCTGCACGTTGACCTGCCAGGCGCGGCCGAGATGGTTGAAGTCGTTGACGTACAGCGACCCCAGGTACACCTGCATGGCTTCGGCCACCGCGGTCAGCGGCACGCCCATGGCCTTGGCCTTTTCGCGGTCGATCTCCACCGACAGCTGCGGCACCTGTGCCTGATAGCCGGACATAAGTCCGGCGAGCCGCGCATCCTTGGCTGCGGCCGCCATCACCCGCTGCAGCGCGCGCTCCAGTTCCTGGGGGCCGAGCCGCGCCCGGTCCTGGATCTGCAGCTTGAAGCCGCCGGTCTGTCCCAGCCCGGGGACCGGGGGCGGCGGAAAGATCGCCACGAAGCCTTCGTCGATGCTGGCGAACTTCCCATTCAACGCGCCGGCAATCGCGCCGGCGGCCAGCGTCTTGTCCTTGCGTTGCTCGAAGGGGTCGAGCATGGCAAAGACCACGGCCGCACTGGAGCTGTTGACGAAGCCGTTGATGGACAGCCCGGGGAACGCGACGACGCTCTCCACGCCTGGCTGCTCCAGGGTGATGCGCGTCATTTCCCGGGTGACCGCTTCGGTGCGGTCCAGGGACGCACCCGGCGGCAGCTGGACGATGCCGACCAGGAAGTACTTGTCCTGGGCCGGCACGAATCCGGCCGGGGTGGCCTGGAACACGAGCACGGTCAGCGCGAGCAGGCCGGCATACAGCACCAGCAGCCTGGCGCCGCGGCGCACCGCCGTCGCGGTGAGCACGGCATAGCGCGAGGCCAGCCGATCGAAGGCGTTGTTGAAGCCCCGCAGCCGGCGGGCGATCGGCCCATCGCCATGGGCATGCGGCTTCAGCAGCAGGGCCGACAGCGCCGGGCTGAGCGTCAGCGAATTGACCGCGGAGAGGATCGTGGAGATGGCGATCGTCAGCGCGAACTGGCGGTAGAACTCGCCCGCCAGGCCGCCCATGAAGGCGGTGGGGATGAACACGGCCGCCAGCACGGCGGTGATCACCAGGATCGGCCCGGTCACCTCCTGCATGGCGCGCAGCGCGGCCTCCCGCGGCGCCAGGCCGGCGGCGAGATGCCGCTCGACGTTCTCCACCACGACGATCGCGTCATCGACGACGATGCCGATCGCCATCACCAGGCCGAACAGCGACAGCGTGTTCAGCGAGAACCCCAGCAGGTGCATGACGGCGAGCGTGCCGACCAGCGACACGGGGACGGCGGCGATGGGGATCAGCGCCGCGCGCCAGTTCTGCAGGAACAACAGCACCACGAGCACGACCAGGACGATGGCTTCGGCCAGCGTCTGCAGCACGTTGCCGATCGAAGCGCGCACGAACAGGGTGGGGTCGTAGGCCACGCGGTGCTCGATGCCTTGCGGGAAGCCATGCTGCAGCTCCTTCATCGCGGCCCGCACCGCGCTGGCGACCTCCAGCGCACTGGCGGCGGGATCCTGCGTGATCTGGATGCCCACCGCCGGCTGGTTGTCCAGCAGGCTGCGCAGGCTGTAGCGGTTGGCGCCCAGCTCGATGCGGGCGACGCTGGAGAGCTTGAGCTGCTCGCCGTTCGGGCCGGTGCGCACCACGATGTCCTGGAACGCCTCGGGCGACGCCAGGCGGCCGGTCACCGCCAGCGGCAACTGCTCGCGGGCACCGACGTCGGCCTGGCCGACGCTGCCGGCGGCCACCTGCATGTTCTGCTCGCGGATCGCCGCCACCACGTCGCCCGCGGCCAGGCCGAAGGCCAGCATGCGCTCCGGGTCCAGCCACACGCGCAGGCTGTATTCCCCCGCGCCCCAGACGTTGACGGTCTGCACGCCGGGAATGCGCATCAGCGCGTCGCGCACGTTCAGCTGCGCGAAGTTGGACAGGTGCAGCAGGTCGTAGCGGTTGCCCGGCGACACCAGGTGCACCACCATCAGCATGTCCGGCGACACCTTCTCGCTGACCACGCCGAGCCGCTGCACTTCGGCGGGCAGCCGCGGCATGGTGCGCGCCACGCGGTTCTGCACTTCCGTTTCGGCGCGCGAGGGGTCGACCCCCTGCGCGAACGTCAGGCGCAGCGCGTAGCGACCATCGGCACTGGACTGCGAGCCCATGTACTGCAGGCCGGGCAGGCCGTTCAGTTCGGTCTCGAGCGGCGTGGCCACCGTATCGGCCAGCACCGCCGGGTTGGCCCCGGGATAGGTGGCCGTCACGTTGACGGTGGGCGGCATCACGTTGGGGTACTCGGTCAGGGGCAACCGGCCCAGGCTGGCGAGTCCGGCGAGCAGGATGACCAGGGACAGGACGATCGCCACGATCGGGCGGTCGATGAACAGGCGTGCGAGTTTCATGGGATCTCTCCTCAGCTCTTGCTCGGGGCGCCGGCCTGCGCCTGCGTCGGCGCGTCGGCGGGTTGCGGGCGGACCGTCATGCCGGGGCGGATCTTCATGAGCCCGGACACGATCACGGAGTCGCCGGCGGCGACGCCCGCGACGATGACGCGCTGGTCGCCCTGGGACGCGCCCAGCTTCACGGCCCGGTATTCCACTTGCTGCTGCGCGTTCACCACCAGCACGAAGGAGCGCCCCTGGTCGGAAGCGATGGCCTTCTCCGGCACCAGCACGCTGTCACGCGGCGTGCCCGCGAGCTGCACGCGGACGAACTGGCCGGGCACGAGGCCGTCGACCGGCTTGTCGATGCGGGCGCGCAGGCGCAGCGTGCCGGTCTGGCTGCTCATCTCGTTGTCGACGAAGTCCACCGGCGCCAGCGCCAGCAGCGAACCGGCCTGCGCGTCGAGCACCTGGGCCCGCCACTTGCCGGAGCGGCCGCGGCCGGCGAGCTCGCTGGCCAGCGCCGGATCGCCAATCTCGAAGTACACGTGCAGGGGGGCGACCGACGCCAGGGTCGCCAGCGCTTGCGCGCCGCCGGCCGCCACGTAGTTGCCCGCGGTGACGGCGGCGCGGCCGATGCGGCCCGCATGGGGCGCGGTGATGGTCGCGAACTCGCGGTCGAGGGCGGCGGACTGCACCTGGGCCTGGGCAGCGGCCGTGCGCGCCACTGCTTCCGCGTGGGCGGCGACGCGGCGCTCCACTTCCTCGGCCGCGATGGCCTGCTCGCGGGCCAGGCGCTGCGCGCGTTCGGCCTCGCTGCGCGTCAACGTTTCCTTCGCCTGCGCCAGCTGCAGGTCCGCCCGCGCGCGCTGCAGGGCCACCTCGAAGGGACGCGGGTCGATGCGGAACAGCGGCTGGCCGGCCCGCACCAGGTCGCCGTCCTTGAACAGGACCGCTTCGACGTGCCCGCCGACGCGCGCGCGGATCTCGACGCGCTGCGCCGACTCGACCCGCCCGACCTGCGCGAACTGCTGCGCGACGGCCTGCTGCCGCGCGGACGTCACCGTCACGGACGGCGCAGGGGCCGCAGCGGCGGCCTGCGCGCTGGCGGGGCCGACGACGGGCTGGCAGCCGATGATGGCGGCCGCCGCGAGCAGGGACAGTGCGACGGCGGCGGCGCTCCGGGCGAAGGGTGCACGCGGGGCGTGAGGGGCGGGCGATGGGGTCATGGCGGTCTCCGTGAGGTTGGAAGCCGCGATGCTCGCGATTGCCACGATGACAAGGTCAAGCGGTTGCGCGGACGGTCGGCGGCTTGACCTTGACACCGCGGGAGGGTTGAACCTTGCGGGCAGGTCATGTCGACCACCCACCCCTGAACGCATGGAGCTCCTGATGAACCCCACCCTTCCCTCGACCCGATTCGCGGCGCGCCGCACCTTGCTGCTCGGCGCGCTGCTGCTGGCAGCCGGCGCCGCCGGCGCGGGCAACCCCTTCACCTTCCAGCGGCCGCCGGCCTCGCCGGCGGAGTACGCGGCCGAACGCCTCTCCGCGCAAGGCGGCTATCGCGTGTCGTACCGCGCCGACGGCGGCGTGCCGATCGGCCGCCTGCACGCCTGGACCCTGCATGTCGCACGGGCCGACGGCACGCCCGTCACCGACGCCGCCATCGCGGTGGACGGCGACATGCCACAGCACCTGCACGGGCTGCCCACCCGGCCGCGCGTGACGCGCCATCTCGGCAACGGCGACTACCTGCTCGAGGGCGTGAAGTTCCAGATGGGCGGCTGGTGGGTGATGGACTTCGTCATCACCGCCGACGGCCGCACGGAGCGGGTGCGCTTCAACCTCGACCTGAAGAAGTAGGAGCCGCCATGTTGCGCATCGACAAACGGGCCGCGTTCGTGCTGCTGGCGATCCTCGCGCTGGTGTTCCTGGCGGCCGCATCCGGCCCGCAGTGGTCGCAGCAGGAACGCGCGGAACTGCGGGAGCTGTCGATCGACCGCCTGCCGCCGCCGCCCGCGGACCCCTCCAACCGCGTGGCGGACAGCGAGCGCGCCGCCGAACTGGGGCAGCGCCTGTTCTTCGACCAGCGCCTCAGCGCCAACGGCCAGGTCGCCTGCGCCAGCTGCCATCTCCCCGACAAGCTGTTCCAGGACGGCACGCGGCTCGGCAAGGGCGTGGGCACGACGGACCGCCGCACCATGACGATCATCGGCACGGCGCACAGTCCCTGGCAGTTCTGGGACGGCCGCAAGGACAGCCAGTGGTCGCAGGCGTTGGGGCCGCTGGAGAGCGCGGTCGAACACGGCGGCGACCGCACGCAGTACGTGCACCTGGTCGCGGACGCGTATCGCGCCGAATACGAGAGCGTGTTCGGCCAGTTGCCGCAGCTGGCCGGCCTGCCACGGCACGCCGGCCCCGTGCCGGAGCCGAAAGCGGCGGCCGCCTGGCGCGCGCTGGAGCCGGCGCAGAAGGACAGCGTCAACCGCGTCTTCGCCAACGTCGGCAAGGCGATCGCTGCCTACGAGCGCCGCATCGAACCCGGGCCCGCGCGCTTTGACGCCTATGTCGCCGCGGTGGAGACGGGCGACGCGGCGAAGATGGATGCCGCCATGACGCGCGACGAGATCGCCGGCCTGAAGCTGTTCCTGGGCAAGGCGCAGTGCCTGCAGTGCCACGGAGGGCCGCTGTTCACCAACAACGAGTTCCACAACACCGGCGTGCCGGCGGCGCGCGGACTGGCCGCCGACCTCGGCCGGCTGGCCGGCGCGAAGCAGGTGCTGAAGGACGAGTTCAACTGCCTCGGTCCCTATAGCGACGCCAAGCCGGAGCAATGCGGCGAGATCCGCTTCCTGGACGCTGGCAACGCCCAGCAGCTGCGGCAGTTCCGCGTGCCGTCGTTGCGCAACGTGGCCGGGCGCGCGCCGTACATGCATGCGGGCCAGTTCGCCACCTTGCGCGAGGTGGTGGCCCACTACAACCGGGCGCCGGCAGCGCCCGCGGGACACAGCGAGCTGAAGCCCCTGGGCCTGAGCGCCAGGGAGATCGACCAGCTGGTCGCTTTCCTGGCGACGCTCAGCGGCCCGGTGCGCGCGGATGCGAAGTGGCTGCAGGCGCCGGCGCCGTGAGCCTCAGGTCCCGAGGCCGCGCGTCCATGCCATGAGGCCTGCGTGCCCGGCGCCGGGGGCCACCGGCGCCGGAGCTTCGTGGCATGGCTTGCGGGCGGGCGCCTTGGTGCCGGCCCGGACTTCCTTGAGTTTCCTGCTGGCGGGCTGCGCAGTGGCGGTGGCCGCCTCGCCGGTGGCGCCGGCCAGCTGTTCCAGGATGGCGCAGTCCGGGTCGTCATCGCCCTTGCACAGCGCCACCAGGTGCGACAGCGTGGTGCGCATCTCGTCGATCTCGCGCTGGCGCAGCTCCAGCGCGTCGAGATGCTGCTGCGCGAGCGCCTTCACCTCGCGGCTGGCGCGGTCGTCGGCGCGCCAGAGCGCGAGGAGGGATTCGATCTGCTTGACGGGGAAGTCCAGCGTGCGGGCCTGGCGGATGAAGCGCAGCATGGCCACTTCGCGATCGGAATAGAGGCGATAACCGGAATCGGTGCGCTGCACGTCGGGGATGAGGCCGAGCGACTCGTAGTGCCGGATCATCTTCGGGGTCACGCCGGCTGCTGCCGCCGCTTCGCCGATGTTCATGTGCGTCATGGGTAGCCCTCCCGGGGGGCGGGGTACGGGCCGCCACTTTCCGCCCGTGCGGCGTGGCTGTCAAGTCAGGAGCCGGCCAGGCCGTGTCCACGGGACAGCGGCCTGGCGCGATGGCGCATCAGATCGACTCTTGGATGACGCGGGTGCGGGCGGCCTGGACGGCCTCGGCGCGGACGTCGGCGCGGTCACGGCTGGAGACGGTGGACGGCTGCTGCATGTAGGCAGCGAGGTCCGAGTGCGCGCCGATGGCGCCGTCTTGCTGCAGCCGCTGCAGTTCCGCCTTGACTTCGGCGCGGGTGCGCTCGCCGGCGAAGGCGGTGCGGTTCATTTGTTCGTCGGCGGCGTTGCCGGCGAAAGCGGCAGTGGAGCCGAGCAGGAGCAGCGCGATGATGGACTTGTTCATGATGAGACCTTTCAGTTCGAACCGGCGTTTGCCGGTGGCCGGTGGATCTCGACGAGATCGCTAACCGACAGAACGAAGTCTCAGCGTTGACACGATGTGAAGGTCAAGGCGTGCGGCGCGCGCGATCCAACGGCGCGGCCGTCAGCCGAACACGAGGAGCGGCCGGATCTCGATGATCCTCGGTTCCTCCGGCGCCCCGGCGTCGAGCACGGCGAAGGCTTGTTCGAGCAGCCCATCGACGTTCTGCCGCACCATGCGCAGCGGAAAGCTCAGCATGCTGCCGAACGGATCCCAGTCGTAGCAGCCGAACGTACACTGGTCCAGCTCGTCGTGGGGGAGTGTCTTGAGAAAGCGCACCACGCCTTCGAGTGCGATGGTGGAGTTCACGAACAGCGCGCGGGGCAGGCCCTTGAGCCGCTGGTAGAGCGCCGCAATCGCAGCTTCGGCGAGATCGGGTTCGTAGCCGCACGCATCCACCTGGCGGGGTCCGCCGTCGGGCAGCTCGGCGCGCACCGCGTCGAGAAAACCTTCGATGCGGCGGGCCGTCGCATGGTCCGTCGCCAGCCCACCCAGGAAGTAAGGCCTGTTGCGCTCCGCGCCTTTCAGCGGCGTGGACTTCGCGATCAGCTCCAGCGTGAGTTGCCGCGCCCCCCAGAAGTTGTCGCTGATGACGGAGGTCGCCTTGCGACCCGGAAGGTCGACGTTCACGTGCTCCACGCCGTGCGCCTGGCAGACGTCGCTGATGGCGTCGGGGTCGGTCGCCCCGGCGATCACCAGAGACTCCACGCGGTACGAGATCAGCGTGCGGACCGTCTCGAGCTCCAGCGCCGTATCGCGCAGCGTGCTGACGACGATGGGGTACAGGTGGCGCTGCCGCGCGAGCTTCTCGAAAGTCTGGGCCATGCCGCTGAAGAAGCGGTTGTCGTGCAGCGGGATGATCATGCCGATCAGCCCGGAGCGGCTCTTGCGCAAGCCGCTGGCCTGTCGGTTGACGCTGAAGCGGTGCTCGTCGGCCAGCGCCAGCACCCGGCGGGCCGTGTCTTCCGCGATGCGCCGCTGGCGCCAATTGCCGCTCAGCACCGCGCTGACGGTGGTGGCCGAGACATCGGCCAGCCTTGCCAGGTCGTAGATGGTGGACTTGTTCTTTGGCATTACGGGTAAACGACAGGAGGTGTCGCGCAGGTCGGTGCCTAGAATGTAGCGCAATCGATTGAGCAAAACACCTCCGAATGTCAGATTCCAACCCGACCGACTCGCCCGACACCGACTTCCAGGGCAGCATTGGTGCCACCTGGCAGGAGTCGCGCCCGTGGTGGCCCGAGCCCGTGAGGGCCAGGCCGGACGCGCCCAACGTGGTCCTGGTCCTCTATGACGACGTCGGCTTCGGCAGCTTCGGCTGCTACGGCTCCGAGATCGCCACGCCCACGATGGATGCGCTGGCCCGCGACGGGCTGCGCTACAACAATTTCCACGTCACGCCCTTGTGCTCGCCCACGCGGGCGTCGCTGCTCACGGGCCGCAACCACCACAGCGTGGGCATGGCCTTCCTGGCCAATGCCGACAGCGGCTTTCCCGGTACGCGCGGCCATGTCAGCAAGCAGGCCGCCACGCTGGCGGAGATGCTCAAGTCCAGCGGCTACAACACCATGTGCGTGGGCAAGTGGCACATCGCGCCGATCGACCAGACCAGCGCCGCCGGCCCCTACGACCAGTGGCCGCTGGGCCGCGGCTTCGAGCGCTTCTACGGCTTCCTGGACGCGCTGACCGACCACTTCTATCCGGACCTGGTGCACGACAACCACCGGGTCGACCCACCGAAGACGCCGGAGGAGGGATACCACCTCACCGACGACCTGGTGGACCATGCGATCGGCTTCGTGCGCGACCAGGTGTCGGCGTCGGGCGAGAAGCCCTTCTTTGCCTACCTCGCCTTCGGCGCGGCGCACTGCCCGCACCAGGCCCCGCAGTCCTTCCTGGACAAGTACCGCGGCGCCTACGACGAAGGCTGGGACGTGATCCGCGAGCGCCGCTACCGCAGGCAGCTCGCAGAAGGCGTGATTCCGCCGGGCACGGAGCTCGCACCGCGCAACCAGGGCGTCGAGCCCTGGGACAGCCTCTCGGCCGACGAGAAGCTCGTGTCCGCGCGCCTGCAGGAAGCCTTCGCGGCCATGGTCGACCACACCGACCACCAGCTCGGGCGCTTCGTCGACTACCTCAAGGAGATCGGCAAGTTCGACAACACGATCTTCGTGGTGCTGGCCGACAACGGCGCCAGCCAGGAAGGCGGCGCCGGCGGGTCCACCAACATCGTCGCCTACGAGAACGGCAACCAGCCCGACCTCGCCTACAACCTCGCGCGCCTGGACCAGATCGGCGGGCCGCGCAGCCAGACCAACTACCCGCACGGCTGGGCGCAGGTGGGCAACACGCCGCTGCGCCGCTACAAGCAGAACACCCACGCGGGCGGCGTGCGCGCGCCGCTGATCGTGTCGTGGCGCGACGGCCTCAAGGCACGCGGCGACGTGCGCAACCAGTTCCACCACGTCATCGACGTCACGCCGACCATCCTGGACCTGGCCGGCATCAAGCCGCCCAAGGTCTACAACGGCGTGCCGCAGATGCCGGTGCACGGCGTCAGCATGCGCTACTCCTTCGAAGACGCGGCCGCACCGACCCGGCGCGAGACGCAGTACTTCGAGATGTTCACCCACCGCGCGATCTGGCACGACGGCTGGAAGGCTGTCTCCTTCCACCAGCGCGGCAACACCTACGACCAGGACCGCTGGGAGCTTTTCAACCTGGACGAGGACTTCTCCGAGTGCCGGGACCTCGCGGCGCAGCACCCCGACAAGCTGCAGAACCTGGTCGGTCGCTGGTGGGCCGAGGCCGGCCGCTTCGGCGTGCTGCCGCTGGACGACCGCGGCTTTCCCGAGCGGGCGGTGCGCTACCAGACGCCCGGCTCGCCGCGACTGCGCACCCGCCTCGTGCTCTATCCGGGCATGAGTCGCATTCCCAGCGGGGCCGCGCCGCTGATGATCAACCGCTCGTTCCGCATCACCGCGCGCCTGGAAGAAAGCAAGCAGGTGCCGGAAGGCGTGCTGGTGTCGCTGGGCGACCTGAGCGGAGGCTTCACGATGTATGTGCAGGGTGGCAGCCTGTGCTTCGAATACAACCACGAAGGCACGCCCTACCGCATCGAGAGCGCGCCCGGCGCGGTGACCGCCGGCGCACGCACGCTCGACTTCGCCTTCGAGCGCACCGCCGACTACGCGGGCATCGGGCGCCTTTCGGTCGACGGCAAGGCGGTCGGCGAAGGCGAGATCCCGCGCAGCGCGCGCTGGTTCATCTCCTGGTCGGCGCTGGACGTCGGACGTGATTCGCTGTCGCGCGTCAGCGATGCCTACACCGACGAATTCGCGTTCACGCCGGGCGTGCTGCAGCGGGTCGAGATCGAACTCGAGCCGCAGCAGGATCCTGTCGACCACCAGCCGATGGACTGAATGGCCGGCAGCGCATCATCGGCATGGCGCTGGCCCGGATCGGCCACGGGGGCGGACGCGACCCTGCCGTTCTGGCGGCGCGAGCCGGGGCGCGTGCAGTGGCTGCTGATCGCCGCGCTCTCGCTGGGAGCCATGTTCGCCGCCTGGTGGCTGGCGACGCGGCCCGATGGACTGGTCTCGCCGCTGTTCCTGCCGCCGCCGCTGGAAGTGTGGGAGGCCTTCGTGCGGCTGTGGACGCGTCCTTACCTGGGCAGCAGCCTGGGCGAGCACGTCGCGGCCAGCCTGCGCATCGTCGCCGGCGGCTGGCTGCTGGCGGGCGTCATCGGCGTGCCGCTGGGCATCGCCATGGGCTGGTGGACGCGGGTGCGGTGGATCGCCTTCCCGGTGTTCCAGATCCTGCGGCCGGTGCCGCCGCTGGCCTGGATCCCGCTGGCCATCCTGTGGCTGGGGATCGGCAACTCCGCGCGGATCTTCGTCGTCTTCATCGCCGCCATCGTCCCCTGGGTGCTGAACTCGATGCAGGCGGTGTACTCCATCGACAACCTGCTGGTGCGCGCAGCGAAGACGCTCGGCGCCAGCGACATGCAGATCCTCATCCGCGTCGTCTGCCGAACCGCGCTGCCCACCCTGGTGGCCGGCGCGCGCATCGCGCTGGGAAATGCCTGGACCACGCTGGTGGCGGCGGAACTGCTGGCCGCCACGGCGGGCCTGGGCTACATCGCGCTCAATGCGTCGCGCACGCTGGAGGTCGGCATCCTGCTGGTGGCCATGGCCATCATCGGCGTGCTGGGAGCGTTGTTCTCCATCGGCATGCACCTGCTGACGCGCTGGGTCGCGCCGTGGGCCAAGGGCGGTGTCGCGACATGAGCACCTTGGCCGACACCGCCCCCGTGACCCGCCCGCGCCCGCGCCTGGCAGGATCGGCGGCGACCTACGGCGCAGGCGCCATCGCCGTGCTGCTGGCTGCCTGGTGGCTGGCCGCCGCCATCCCCGGCTTCATCCCGGAGCGCGTCCTGCCTTCGCCCTGGGAAGTGGTGACGCGGTTCGGCACGCTGTTGGCCGACCCATTCAGCGGCGCCACGCTCGTGGGCCACGCGGCCGTCTCCCTGCAGCGCTGGGGCCTGGGCGTGCTGGCCGCGCTGGCGCTCGGCCTGCCGGTCGGCATCGCGCTGGCGTGGCTGCCGCCGCTGCGCGCCGTGGTCACGCCGGCCTTCGAGTTGATCCGCTACATCCCGCCCTTCGCGTGGGTGCCGATCGCCGTGCTCTGGTTCGGCGCATCGACCACGACGCAGGCCCTCATCGTCTTCATCGCGGCGTTCCCGGCCTGCATCATCAACACGCAGCTCGCGGTGGCGCAGGTCGACCCGATCCTGGTGCGGGCGGCGCGCACGCTGGGCGCGAGCTCGATGACGACGCTCGGTCAGGTGGTCCTGCCGGTGGCGGCGCCGACCATCTTCACCGGACTGCGCATCGCCTTCAGCAACGGCTGGATGGCGCTGGTCGGCGCCGAGCTGGTGGTCGGCAAGCAAGGCCTGGGATTCCTCATCTCGCAAGGCCAGATCAACGATTCCGCCGCGACCATCCTCGTGGGCATGACCAGCATCGGCGTGCTCGGATTCGCCATCGACGCCCTGCTGCAGCGCGTGCAGAAATTCGTCCTGCCCTGGAAGCCGGCGCTCGCCCGGCCGCTTGAATGAACAACCCACCGAAGATGGAAATCAGGGGGGTTTCCAAGACCTTCCACGCGCGCGGCGGCGTCACGCCGGCCCTGGAGCCCAGCGACCTGTCGATCGCCAAGGGCGAGTTCGTCACCGTGGTCGGTCCGTCGGGTTGCGGCAAGTCGACCCTGATGATGATCGCCGCCGGGCTGGAGGCGCCGAGCACCGGCGAAGTGCTGGTCGATGGCCGGCCCGCCGGGCCGGCCGGCCCGCGGCGCAGCGTGGTGTTCCAGCGCTTCGCGCTGTTCCCCTCGGAAACCGTGGCCCGCAACATCAGCTTCGGCCTGCGCGTGGCCGGCGTGCCGCGGGAGGAGTGCGAGCAGCGCGTTGCCGAGCAGCTGGAGCTGATGGGCCTGCAGCGCTTTCGCGATGCCTACCCGCACGAACTCTCCGGCGGGATGCAGCAGCGCGTGGCAATCGCGCGCGCACTGGCAGTGCGGCCCGAAATCCTGCTGATGGACGAGCCCTTCGGTGCCCTCGACGCGCAGACGCGCACGGTGCTGCAGGAGGAGGTGTCGCGCCTGCAGCGGGAACTGCACTACACGGTGCTGTTCATCACCCACAGCGTCGAGGAAGCGGTGTACCTGAGTGACCGCGTGGTCGTGATGTCCCGGGGCCCGGGGCGCATCCTGCGCGAGATCGCGGTGCCGCGAGATGCCGCGTGGCGCGGTGTGGACATCGAGCAGGCCGGCGACCACGCCGACTTCCTGCAGACCAAGCGCGAGATCTGGGAGCTGATTCGCGGCGAGATCGTGCGCCATTAGGTCCGGCCTCTTGTCGAAGCCGGTAATTTCACTACCAAGGAGACGTTCATGACGAAGTTGGCAACTCTGGTGGCGACCGCAACGGTCGCCGTCGCAGGCATCACGGCGGGCGCATGGCCCTCCGCGGCCCAGGCGCAAGGCGGCGCGCCGGTGAAGATGGTGTTGATCAGCCAATCCAACGAGGCCGGCTTCCCGATGTGGCTGGCCAAGAAGCTCGGCTACTTCAGCGGCAACGGCATCGACGCCACCATCAAGTACTTCCCGAACGGCGGCGCGGCGCTGGCCTCGGGCGCCGCCGGCGACTGGCAAGGCGGCTGGATCGGATCGCCTCCCGCCATCACCGGCTATGCCAAGTTCGGCCTGACGCCCGTCGGCACGATGATGAAGGAAGATCGCAACATCAAGCTCATCATGCGCAAGGACGCCCTCAAGGGCTCGAGCCCCGGCCAGGTGCTGGTGACGCAGAAGACCGGCTCGGTGCCGAACAGCACCTGGAGCCAGGTCCTGTTTGCCTGTGCCAAGCATTTCAAGGTCGACCCCGGCAAGATGAAGGTGGTGCCGCTGGAGCCGCCGGTCACGCGCCAGTCCCTGCGCTCGGGCGAGATCGCCGCGGGCACCACCGATTCCTCGCCCGACATCGACCTGGTCAACGACAAGGCGAACTTCGAGGTGGTGTGCGATGGCGCGGTGGCGGGCACTTCGGTCGTCGACCCCTGGGTTGTGACGCGCAAGTTCGCCACCGAAAATCCGGCCGCGGCGGCAGCGTTCGTTGAGGCCGGCTTCCGCGCCAACGAGCTGATCATGAAGGACCGGGAAAAGGCCGTGTCTTACCTGCTCGAGTTCTACAAGGACGTGGGCATCGACGGCGACGAGAAGAAGGCGCGCTACACGCTGAACTACCGCGACTACCAGACGCTCGACCAGGCGCTGGCCGATGCGCGCTCGGGTGCGACTGCGAAGGCGCTGACCGAGACGGCGCAGGTGTTCGTGGCCGGTGGCGCCTACGACAAGGTGCCGGACCTCGAGGGGGCCGTCAAGGCCGGTCTGCCGATCCTCGAAGCGGCGAAGAAGCGTCGCAAGTAAACCCAGGAACCATCGCGGAGCACGCCATGACGGGAAGAATGCAGGGGAAGGTGGCGGCCATCACGGGCGCCGCCTCCGGGATCGGGCTGGCGTGTGCGCGGGCGCTCCTCGCCGAGGGCGCCACGGTGGTGCTGGTCGACCGCGACCGGCAGCGGCTCGAGCAGCTTGCCGCCGAACTGGGGGCGCAAGCCCGGCCCCTGGTCATGGACCTGCTGAAGCCGGCCGAGGTCGCCACGCTGCTGCCGCAGATCCTGGAGCGCGCCGGCGGGCTGGACATCTTCCACGCCAATGCCGGCGCCTACGTGGGCGGCGAGGTGGTGGCGGGCGACCCCGACGCCTGGGACCGCATGCTGAACCTGAACGTGAACGCCGCGTTCCGTTCGGTGCATGCGGTGTTGCCGCACCTGGTGGCGCAGAAGTCGGGCGACATCCTCTTCACCAGCTCGATCGCGGGCGTGGTCCCGGTCGTCTGGGAGCCGATCTACACGGCCTCCAAGTTCGCGGTGCAGGCCTTCGTGCACAGCACGCGGCGCCAGCTGGCCAGGCACGGCGTGCGGGTCGGCGCCGTGCTGCCCGGACCGGTGGTGACGGCGCTGCTGGACGACTGGCCGAAAGCCAAGATGGAGGAGGCGCTGGCGTCGGGCAGCCTGATGCAGCCGCAGGAGGTGGCCGATGCGGTCGTCTTCATGCTGACGCGGCCGCGGAACGTGACGATCCGCGACCTCGTGATCCTCCCCAACAACGTCGATCTCTGACCGTGGCACGCTATGTCATCGGCGTGGACGTGGGCACCGCCAGTGCCCGGGCCGGCATCTTCGACGCTGCCGGCAGCATGCTGGCCTCGGCAAAGCAGGACTTCGCCGTGTTCCACGCGCCCGGGGGCATCGTGGAGCAATCCAGCGGCGAGGTCTGGAACGCCGTCTGTACGGCGGTGCGGCAGGCCGTCTCCGACGCATCGGTGCCGGTCGACGAGGTCGTCGGCATCGGCTTCGACGCGACCTGCTCGTTGGTCGTGCTGGGCGAAGGCGGGCAGCCGCTGGCGGTGGGGCCTTCGGAAGACCCGGCGCGCGACATCATCGTGTGGATGGACCACCGCGCCATCGGGCAGGCCGAGCGCATCAATGCCACCGGCCACGCGGTGCTGAAGTACGTGGGCGGCCGGATCTCGCCGGAGATGGAGACGCCCAAGCTGCTGTGGCTGCTGGAGAACCGGCCCGCGCAGTTCCATGCGGCGTGGCAGTTCTTCGACCTGGCCGACTTCCTGACCTGGCGCGCCACCGGCGACCTGGCCCGGTCGACCTGCACGGTCACCTGCAAATGGACCTACCTGGCGCACGAGCGCCGCTGGGACGCCAGCTACTTCCGTGCCGTGGGACTCGGCGTGTTGGCGGACGAGGAGTTCGCGCGCATCGGCCGCAATGTGGTGGACCCGGCGTCGCCGATGGGCACGGGACTCACGGCGCAGGCGGCGGCGCAACTGGGGCTGCGCGCCGGCACGCCGGTGGGCGCCGGGATGATCGACGCGCATGCCGGCGGCATCGGAACGGTCGGGGCCGACGGCGACGCCGAGGGCTGCCTGGCCTATGTGTTCGGCACCTCGTCGTGCACGATGACCAGCACGCGCGCGCCGGTCTTCGTGCCCGGCGTCTGGGGCCCGTATTTTTCGGCGATGGTGCCCGAGCTGTGGCTCAACGAAGGCGGCCAGTCGGCGGCCGGGGCCGCGATCGACCAGCTGCTGGCCATGCATCCGGCAGCCGCCGAGGCGCGCCGCAGCGCGGAAGGCGCCGGGCTGTCCTTGCCCGCACTGCTCGCCGGGCTGGCGGCGCAGAAGGTGGTGTCACCCTCGCAGGCAGCGCAGCTGCTCCAGGGCCTGCACGTGGTGCCGGAATTCCTGGGCAATCGCGCGCCGTTCGCCGACCCGCAGGCGCGCGCACTCATCGCCGGCCTGGGCATGGAGAGCGACCTGGACAGCCTGGTGGTCCTGTACGTCGCGGGCATCTGCGGCATCGGCTACGGCCTGCGCCAGATCATCGAAGCACAGGCGCTGGCCGGCGCGCCGGTCGCACGGGTGGTGATCAGTGGCGGCGCGGGCCGCGACGACCTGGTGCGACAGCTGCTGGCCGACGTGACCGGCAAGCCGGTGCTCGCCACCGAGGCCGACGAACCCGTGCTGCTGGGCGCCGCGATGCTGGGCGCCGTGGCAGGCGGCGTGCACGAGGACGTGCCGGCGGCCATGACCCGGATGTCGCACATCGGCAAGAGCTACGCGCCCGTCGGAGGCGAGATTGCCGCATTGCACGAGGCGCGCTTCCGCGCGTTCAGGCAGTTGCAGGAAGCGGGCCGGGCGATCCGTTCGGCGACGCCTGCATGATCTCTTCGGCGTAGCGGCCGCTGCGAACCAGCTCCGCCATTGCCTTCATCGGCGCGTCGATGTGCTGGAAGAAGGCCTTGTAGCCGGCGCACAGGTAGTTGAGGCCGGCCTCGCCGTCGGGCGTCGCGATGAAGCGGTTGCGCGGGCATTCGCCGTAGCAGGCGAACAGCACCGGGCATTGCTTGCAGTAGGCGGGCAGCGTGTCGAACTTCGCTTGGCCGAAGCGGCGCTGCTGCTCGGAGCTGACCAGGGCTTCCAGCGACGCGTCCTTGACGTTCCCCAGCTTGTGCGCCTCCTCGACGTAGTGGTCGCAGGAATACACGTCGCCGTTGTGCTCCATGGTCAGTGCGGCTCCGCAGGTGGGCGCCACGACGCAGGAGTTGTGCTGACCCATCCAGCTGCCCAGCGCCACGTCGAAGGTGGTGACGAAGACCTCGCCGACGTCGCGCCGGATCCATTCGTCGAAGATCGCCACCAGGAAGCGGCCGAAGGCCTCGGCCGACACGGTGCGCTCCGTGACCAGCGATCCCTCCTGCCGGTACAGCGGCCGGTCCGTCCCCCGGTTGCCGCCCCAGCCGCCGTTGGCGAAGGCGATGGTCTGCTCGGTGGCGCGCTCGACGATCGGGATCAGCTGGATGTAGCGGGCCTGAAGTTCGTCGCGGAAGAAGCGGTAGACCTCCAGCGGGTGGTCCTGGTTGGCGGCGTTGACCGTGCACAGCACGTTGGTGTCCACGCCATGCCGGCGCAGGCTGTTCCAGCCGCGCAGCACGTCGTCGAAGCTGCCTCGGCCCTGCTTGTCGATCCGGTAGGCATCGTGCATTTCGCGAGGACCGTCGAAGCTGATGCCGACCAGGTAGCCGTTCTCCTTGAAGAAGGCCGCCCACTCATCGTCGACCAGCGTGCCATTGGTCTGCATGGTGTGCAGGATGCGCTGGTGGGGCTGCCGGTGCTTCTCGGCCAGCTCCACCGAGCGGCGGTAAAAGTCCAGCCCCCGCAGCATTGGCTCGCCGCCTTGCCAGGCCACCTGGACCTGCGGTCCCGGCGACGACTCCATCAGCTGGCGCAGGTAGGTTTCGAGCACTTCCTCGCCCATCAGCGGGCTTTCGCGCGGTGCGTAGAGGTTTTCCTTGGAGAGGAAGAAGCAGTACTTGCAGCCGAGGTTGCAGGCTGCGCCGGCGGGTTTGGCGAGGAGGTGGTAGTCGGGGGCAGCTTGCATGGGGGAGTGGTCCGCGCTGCTTTCCGGCACGCCAGATGCGTGAAGATTGTAGACGCAGACAAAACTGAGAATCCCGCCCCTCCGAAGGTACTGTGCACAGGCATGAAGAGAACATTGGCGGTCATGGGACGGAGTTCGGGCCTGAGGGAAGGCAGTCAGCGCGCCAACTTGTTCGACCCCCACCGCTCCACCTGTCTCCGGTCGTTCGCGCTCTCTGCCTCGATCGAATCCCGTGGCAGCTGTCGCAGGCATTCTTCCAGCTCTTGGGGGTCGGGTTCTTTCATCGGCTCTTGTTCGACGCGCACTTGGGGCGACTTGCCGTCCCACGCGAACGGGTTCTTCCACGCAGGTGGCTCCGGACGACAGTCGTTCGCGTAGATGGGGGGCACGTCCGAGGCAAAGGGTTGGAACGAGATCGTGCGCTCGAAGATCAAGGGCTTGCCGGTCGGGGTGGGTGGCAGAGGGGGCATGTTCTCCACGGCCTTTCGTGCCAGCCGTTCGGCAACGTCGGATGTCGTCCACAAGGTCTCCAGCCGCGCGAGGGTGCCGTCCGGGGCGATCTCGACCCGGAACCGGACCACGCCCTGGTCTGGCCCTTCGACCGCGGTGCCCATCATGCTTCGCACCTGTTGCCCCCAGGTGTACCGATAGCCCTTGCTGTTCTTGAGCTTGTACTTGCCAGCAAAAGCCCACTCTTCGGCGGTCGGTGCAGGCGGAGCCTCCATGGAAGCGGGCGAACGGCTTGTGGGGGGAGCCGCAGGGATCGCTTGTTCCGGAATCCGGATGCCCGGCACTTTGGCAGGCGCAGGCGCCGCGCGAACGGCTGGCCTGACCTCAGTGGATCGCTCCTGCACGGGTGCCGGACGGACTTGCAGGAAGACCATGGGCTCGCGCTTCGGTGCTTCCGGCTTGGCGGCCATCCTGAACGCATGGCTCCCCGCAACTGTCAGGACTGCGACATGCAGGACGACCGAGAGCACGAGCGCCAGGACATGGTCGACCTTGGGGAGTTGCGTTCGTCCGGACACGGGCGTCACGAACGGGATCCATTCGGAGCTTGCGGGGGGATGTCGGTCGGCGGAATCGAATCTCGTGCGGGGTTGAGCCGCGGGTGGGTTTCTTCGCCCCAGAACTGCAGCAGCGCACCGGACAGCAGCATCGCCACCGCGACGAACCAGAAGGCGGCCTCCAGGTCGCCGCCGAGGGTGGCGGCCAAGCCGAGGCCCAGGGCGCCGACGCCATACCCCAGGTCGCGCCAGAAGCGGTAGATCCCGATCGCGGAGGCGCGCCAGCTCGGATGCGCGATGTCGGCGACGGCAGCACTCAGGTTGGGATAGAGCATCGCCATGCCGAGGCCCGCGACGGCGGCGGACATGCTCCACCAGCCGGTCCCGCTGCCCAGCGGAAACAAGGCCACGCCCGCGCCGCAGATCCACATGCCCCAGACGTTCAGGCGCTGGCGGCCCACCCGGTCCGAAGCCTTGCCCGTGAAGAACTGCGCTGCGCCCCAGGTGAACCCGTACACGCCCACGATCCAGCCGATGCCAGGCAGATCGACGCCGCGCTGGTGCAGGTACACCGGCCAGAACGCCCAGACCAGGGCGTCCACGAATTTCTCGACCAGGCCGGCCTGGCAGAGCGCGGCCATGCGGCGGTCGCGCCAGGACATCAGTGCGAACATCTCCGCCGTCGTGGGAGCGGTGCCGACTCCCGTCGGGTACCGGGGGCGCAAAGCGCCCGCGGCGGGCGTCGCGGCACTGCGTGTCTCGGCGCGCGCCCAGGGAAGCGTTTCCGCCACGCCCAGCCAGGCCAGCAGCGTTGCGGCGCCGATCACCAGCCCCCCGAACCAGAGCAGCCCCGCGCGGGGACCCAGCAGGCTGGCAGCGTAGCCCGTGATGACGGCCGCCAGCGCAACGCCCACGTAACCCGAGAACTCGTTGAGTCCGATGACCAGCCCGCGCTGGTCCGGCCGGGTGATGTCGAGCTTGGCCGTCTGCGTCATCGACCAGGTCAGCCCCTGGTTCACTCCCAGGAGCACCGTCGCCGCCACGATCCAGCTCCACGAAGGTGCGAAGTAGATGATGGGCGGGATGGGGATGGCCACCAGCCAGCCCACCAGCAGGACGCGCCGTCGGCCCAGCTTCTCTGCCAGGCGGCCCGCCACGAAGTTCATGGCGCCCTTGACGAAGCCGAAGGCCACCACGAAAGCAACCAGCAGCATGAAGGAGCCGCGCTGCACGCCGAACTCCGACTCGGCCAGGGCAGGCACGACGTTGCGCATCATGCCGATGGTCATGCCGACCAGCAGCACTTGCAGCAGCTGGTGCAGGACCTGGGCGAGGTTGGCGCGGATGCCGAAGCGCACGCAGGACCCTCAGGCTGCTGCGGCCGCGGGAGTGCCGCCGCGCAGGTTGGCGGCGACGATGGCCGACATGTCGTCGGGAGGCGGCGGGATGTCCGCCGTCAGCACGCGCACGAATTCAGTTTTGTCCAGCGACAGCATGGGATTGAAGCGCTTCTCGAAGGCGATGGTGGACGCCGGCTTGCCCGACAGGCCTGCGCCGCAGGCGCTGCCTGCCTGGTGGCCGGGGTAGACCTCGAGTTCCGCCGGCAGCACGAGCAGCTTGGAGCGCAGCGTCTCGTACAGGCGCCCGGCCATCTCCTGCTCGCGTCCCGCGAGATCCGGACGCCCGACGGCACCCACGAACAAGGTGTCCCCCGTCAGCACGAACCAGGGTGCGTCGCCGCGCCGCAGGTCCCGCACCAGGAGGCAGACGCTGTCCTCGGTGTGGCCCGGCGTATGGATGACGTCCACCACCACATTCCCGGCCTCGATCCGCTGGCCGTCGGCCAGCGGAGTGAAGTCGAACCCGACCTTGCCCTGGTTGCTTTCGTGCAAGCAGTACGCCGCGCCGGCACGCTTTGCCAGCTGCGGACCGCCGGAGTAGTGGTCGGCATGCACATGCGTGTCGATGACGTGCGTGATCTTCACGCCGGCACGCTGCGCCTGTTCCAGGAACCAGTCTTCGTCGCCGGCGAGGACGTCGACGGCAATGGCCTGGCCGTGGCCTGCGCAGCCGAAGAAGTAGGAAAGCGTGGCATTCGCCGCCGGGCGTTGCTGGAAGAACATCGGACTTCTCCTTGGGAGGCGTGCTTACTGCTCGACCGGCAAGCCGCGTGCACGCCACTCGGCCACGCCGTCGGTGAGGTGGAATGCGCGATACCCTCTCTTGCGCAGCAGGTCCACGGCCTCCTTGGCCATGACGCAGAAAGGTCCGCGGCAATACGCGACAACGGGAACCCCCTTGGGGAGCTCGGCCAGCCGTTTCTTCAGCTCGTCCACCGGCAAAGAACGGGCGTGCGGCAGGTGCGCAGTGGCGAACTCTTCCCCCGGCCGCACATCGAGCACGACCACTTCGCCCGCCCTCGCCTTCTTCAGGATGGCGGCACGGTCGAGGCCTTCCAGATCGTCCTTGTGCTCGGCAAGCGAAGCCAGGGCCAGCTGCAACTCCACCAGCCGCTCTTGCGCCTCGGACCGCAGGTTGACCCACAGGTCGGCGACCGAAGGCCCGGCCAGCCGGTACAGCACGTACTTGCCCTCGCGACGGGTTTCCACCAGCTGGCAGCCCCGCAGCTCGCGCAGGTGGGCACTGGCCAGTTTCAGGCTGATCCGGGCTTGCGTCGCCAGCAGCTCCACCGGTTTTTCGCCCTGGCAAAGCAGGTCGATCAGCTCCAGGCGCTTGGGACTTGCCAGGGCCTTGCCGATGCGCGCGACCTGTTCGTACAGGTGGTCTTTGGTGGTCGTCATGTCTCAATCTACCATTCTTTGGAATGACAGGTCAACTGGCCCGGCCGCTACGGTGGCGTCTCAAGCAGCGCGAAACCTTGACAGCCAGCAAGAATTTGCAAGCAAGGCCTTCCTTCTCAATCCAACATCGTTTAGAGTGAAGCGGCCCATAAAGGATAAGAACACCTTCAGCGGGATCTGGAAGAACATGGACGAACGCCCCCCTGTCTATCTGGACTACAACGCGACCACGCCGGTGGCGCCCGAAGTTCTCGAAGCCATGCTCCCGTACCTGCGCGAGGAGTTCGGCAATCCGTCCTCGTCCCACGGCCCCGGGAACAGGGCCGCCCAGGCCGTCGCCCAGTCACGGGAACAGGTCGCGGCCCTGATCGGGGCGCGCGGCGATGAAGTGGTGTTTACCGGCTGTGCGACCGAGGCCAACAACCTGGCGCTGCTCGGCGTGGCGCGGGCCCTCGACGGAACGCGGCGGCATCTGGTCGTCAGCGCGATCGAACATCCCGCCGTGATGGAGCCTGCGCGTCACCTCGAGTCCTTGGGGTGGAGCGTGACGGTGGCACCGGTGGACCGGCACGGAATGGTCTCGGTGGGCGAGGTCGTGCGCAGCCTGCGGCCGGACACGGCGCTGGTTTCCGTCATGCACGCGAACAACGAGGTCGGCACGATCCAGCCGGTGGCGGAGATCGCCAGGCAGGCGCGGGCCCGCGGCGTCCTGGTGCACACGGACGCTGCCCAGTCGGCCGGCAAGGTCGCGATCGACGTCGACGAACTCGGCGTGGACCTGCTGACGCTGGCGGGTCACAAGTTCTACGCCACCAAGGGTGTCGGAGCCCTGTACGTGCGCGCCGGGACACCAGTGACCCGCATCCTGCACGGCGCAGACCAGGAGCACGGCCTGAGGCCAGGAACGGAGAACGTGCCGGCGATCGTCGGCATCGGCGTCGCCGCCCGGCTGGCGTGCGAGCGCCTGCCGGCCGCCGCGGCGCGCTTGCGCGAGCTGCGCGACCGGCTGCACGCGAAGCTTGCCGAGGCCATCCAGGAGCTGCAGTTGAACGGACATCCGGAGCAGCGGCTGCCCAATACCTTGCACGTGTCGTTCCCAGGCGTGACCGGGCGCGCCCTGTTGCGGGCGTCCGCGTCCAGCGTCGCTGCCTCTCTCGGATCAGCCTGCCACTCGGAGCACGACGCCGTCAGCGGTGTCCTGGCCGCGATGGGGATCGAGGCGCTGCGCGCATCGGGGGCGGTGCGCCTGTCCGTGGGTGCCATGACGACGCAGGATGACGTGGACCGTGCTGCGGCTGGCCTGGTCGCCGCCTGGCGTCAATGCCGGCGCGAAGCCTGAGCGCCATGATCCCCGAACTGGGCTTGATCGAGGGTTACTTCGGCCGGCCGTGGCAGCACGAGGACCGCAAGCGCGTGCTGGCGCGCTTGCGTGAACTGGACTTCTCCTTCTTCCATTACGCACCCAAGGCGGATCCGTTCCTGCGGCGGCGCTGGCGCGAGCCGCACCCGGAACAACGGCTCGCCGAACTGGCGGAGCTCTCGCGTGTTTGCGCAAGCCTGGGCCTGCGGTTCGGCATCGGCTTGAGCCCGTACGAGCTGTACCGTGATTTCACCGGGGCCGCCCGGAAGGAGTTCATTGCCAAGGTCCGGGCGCTGGACGAGATTGGCATCGACGACCTGGCCATCCTGTTCGACGACACGCGCGGAGACGTGCCCGATCTCGCGGCGCGCGAAGCCGAGATCGTCCACACCGCACTCGCCAACACCCGCGCCACCCGCATCCTGATGTGCCCGACCTACTATTCCGATGACCGGATGCTCGACGTCGTCTTCGGAAAGCGCCCTCCAGGCTACCTGGAGGAGCTAGGGCAGCGGCTCGACCCCCGGGTCGCCGTGTACTGGACGGGCGAGGAAATCTGCGCGCGCGAGTTCAGTGCCGGACACCTGGCCCGGGTCGCCGAGTCGCTCCGGCGCAAGCCGACCCTGTGGGACAACTATCCGGTCAACGACGGACCACGGATGTCGCGCTTCCTGCATCTGCGCGCATTCACGGGGCGACCCGCCGCGATCGGTCCGCTCGTCGCGGCGCACGCCATCAATCCGGCCCTGCAGCCGCACCTGAGCCTCATTCCCGCTGCCAGCCTGGTGGCCAGCTACCGCGATGGCGCGACCTACTGCTACATGGCCGCCTTCCGGCAGGCCGCGCGCGAACTCGCCGGCCCCCGGCTCGCAGAGATGCTGGAGGAGGACCTGCATGCACTGCAGGACCGCGGGTTCTTCGACCCGGGAGAGGATCGCGAACGCCTGCGCCGGCGTTACGCGGCCGTCGAACATCCGGTGGCCGCTGAAGTGGTCCGCTGGCTCGATGGGGCCGATACGGTCGACGGATGGGTGGAAGACGCTTGACGCGGCCCTTGATCGGCCGATCCCCGCGCCTCCAGCAACAGCTCAAACGTCGATGTTCGCCGCGCGAAGCGCGTTCGATTCGATGAACTCCCGCCGCGGCTCCACCTCGTCGCCCATCAGCATGGTGAACACGCGGTCCGCCTCGATCGCGTCGTCGATCTGCACGCGCAGCAGGCGGCGCACGGTCGGGTCCATCGTCGTTTCCCACAGCTGCTGCGGGTTCATCTCGCCCAGCCCCTTGTAGCGCTGGCGGGACGTGGCGCGCTCACCTTCGGCGATCAGCCAGTGCATGGCCTGGCGGAAGTCGCCGACCTTTTCTTCCTTGGCCCGCTCGCCCTCGCCGCGGATGACCTTGGCGCCTTCGCCCAGCAGGCCACGGAAGGTGTTGGCCGCCTCGGCCAGCGCGGCGTAGTCGGCGCCATGGACGAAGTCCTGCGTGATGACTGAGGACTTGATGTTGCCGTGGTGCCGGCGCGAGATGCGCAGGATGGGCTTGTCGGTGCGCACGTCGAACTCGCCTGCCACTTCGGCGGGGGCCGCGTTGGTCAGTCGGTCGATCTCGTGCAGCTTGGCCTGCAGCGCCGTGGCGCTGGCTTCGGCCTCGGCCACCGTGTCCAAGTTCAGCGACACGCCGTCGGCCACCGCGCGCAGCGCCTCGCCGTCCATGAAGCCGGACAGGCGCGCGATCACGTTCTCGGCGATCTGGTGCTTGCGCGCCAGCTCGCCCAGGGTCTCGCCGGCGATGGTGGTGGGCGTCGCGCCGCCGGTCTCGACCTTGGCGCCGTTCAGGGCCACGCGCAGCAGGAAGGTATCGAGCTCGCTGCCGTCCTTGAGGTACAGCTCCTCCTTGCCGGCCTTCACCTTGTACAGCGGTGGCTGCGCGATGTAGATGTGGCCGCGCTCCACCAGCTCGGGCATCTGGCGGTAGAAGAAGGTCAGCAGCAGGGTGCGGATGTGGGCGCCGTCGACGTCGGCGTCCGTCATGATGATGATGCGGTGGTAGCGCAGCTTGGCGACGTCGAAGTCGTCGGCGCCGCTCTTGCCGCTTTCGGCGGCGGCCTTGCCGATGCCGGTGCCCAGCGCGGTGATCAGCGTGACGATTTCATTGCTGGTCAGCAGCTTCTCGTAGCGCGCCTTCTCCACGTTCAGGATCTTGCCGCGCAGCGGCAGGATGGCCTGGAACTTCCGGTCGCGGCCCTGCTTGGCGGAGCCGCCGGCGGAGTCGCCCTCGACGATGTAGATCTCGCAC
>JAJTCN010000113.1 GCA_021323335.1 Ramlibacter sp. | reverse complement strand
GATGGCGGGCACGGCGGTCCTCTCGCTGGCGATCCTCAGCCAGCTGCCGGTGACGCCCGCGCCGAAGCGGCGGGAGGCGCGGGTGGATGCGGCGGGGAAGGCGGCGTAGCGGAGAGACCGCCGCCTAAGCGACCTCGACCACGCCCATCATCCCGCCCTCCTGGTGCTCCAGGATGTGGCAGTGGAACATCCAGCTGCCGGGGTTGTCGGCCACGAAGGCCACTTCCACTGCTTCGCGTGGCGACATCAGCATGGTGTCCTGCCATTCCCGATGCCGCGTAGGCTGCCCATTGCGTCGCAGCACGCGGAACGCGTGCCCATGCAGGTGGATGGGGTGGTGCCACGCCGTGTCGTTGTGCATGCGCAGCACATAGGTGCGGCCGAGCCTGAGCCGAAGCATCGGGTCCATGTGGTGGGAGGCCGAGACGTGTCCGTTGATCGCCCAGGCCTTGCCTTGCCGCAGCAGGCCGCGCATGTCGGTCGGCTTGCCATCCAGCAGCGCCTGGTGGAGATTGCCCATCATCCCGCCGCCGAAGACGATCTCGTGCGATGTCGCGTCCTTCAGGTCGGGTTCGGGCAAGGGATTGCCGGCCAGTGCAGCGAGGGGCTGCGTCCGCCCGGCCGCTCCCGCGCCGGACGCGTAGGCCAGATCCATCAACACGTACTGCTCGCGCGGGTAGAAGACGTCCTGGACCTCGTGGCGCTCACCGGGGCGGCCGACCGCATCGATCACCAGGTCGCAGCGCATGCCGGGCGCGACGACGATCCGTCCGCCTTCCGGCTCATGGGGCTGCACCGGCTGGCCGTCGATCGCGATCACCATGGGGCGGTGCCCCTGGAAGCGCAGCCCGAAGATGCGGGCGTTGGCGGCGTTGACCAGCCGCAACCGGAGCCGCTCGCCGGCGCAGACGGCAAACCGGTCCTGCACCGATCCGTTCACCGTCAACGTATTCCCGATGCGGCCCGCATGCGCCATGTCATGGGTGTTGCCGAAGGACTCGCTGACCAGTCCGGCGGCGGTGATCCGCCAGTCGTCCAGCACCCAGGTCACGTCGCGGTCGACCGGCACCGGCCGAGGCTCTTCGACGACGAGGGTTCCGTACAAGCCGCGATCGAGCTGTTCCGAGCTCTGGAAGTGCGAGTGGTACCAGTAGGTGCCCGCGTCCACGGCGTCGAACTCGTAGACGAAGCGCGCCCCGGGTTCGATCGGGGCCTGCGTGAGGTGCGGCACCCCGTCCATGGCATTGGGCAGCCGCACGCCGTGCCAGTGCACGGTGGTGGGCACTTGCAGCCGGTTCGTGACTTCGACGCGAACGCGGTCGCCTTGCCGCACCCGCAACTGGGGACCCGGCACGCTGCCGCCGTAAGTCCAGGCAGGGATCGCTGGCTTGCCCGTGTCCGTCAAGGCCTGGCCGGCCATCGCAACGAGCTTGAATTCGCGGACACCGCGGGTCCGCACTGCGGTCGTGCAGCCGACAGGCGCCGCGAGGGCCAGCGGGGCGATGCTGCGGAAGAGGAAGCTTCGGCGGTCCATGGCGTTCGAACTATGGGTCGAGAGGCACCATCGGAAGCGAAGAGGGGTGAGTGGTGGGTCCTGTAGGATTCGAACCTACGACCTACGGATTAAGAGTCCGCTGCTCTACCAACTGAGCTAAGAACCCACTGCGAAGCAATTCTACAGCTGGGCCTTCGACGGCGGCAAACACAACGTCTTGGAGTGTATCACGGGGCGAAACGCCTTCAGGCAGCGTCGCTCAGGCGTTGCGGGCAGCAGCCCGACGGTTCATGCTCCGTGGACGAGAACGGACGCAGAATATTCCCTGGCTCAGCCTTGTCTGTACGGTGGCGCACTCACGTTTGCGGACCGAGTGCATACGATGTGTCTTGCGCACACAGCGCGCCTCTCGGCGCACGCGCCATCCATCCCCGGTGTGATGGCGGCTGGTGCGAACTTCGAAAGGAAACAGGTCATGAACCATCTCCAGCGTTACTTCTCAACTTGCCTGCTGGCGGCGGCTGCCTTGCTGGGCAGCGCCCCTGCAGGGGCCGCCGAAGCGCCGGCACTCGGCGGCGCCTCGGGTTTCGCGGTGTTGAGTGCGGGGTTCGGCGGCTCGGGCGCGGTGACCTGCACCGATGCCAGCATCACCGGGGACGTGGGCTCGTCCGGCCTCCCGGCGTCGGTGACGCAGACCGGCTGCACGATCACGGGTGCGATCGTCGCGCCGGTCTCCACCAAGGTGCTGACCGACTTCAACGCTGCCTATGACCAGTACGCGACCATTCCCTGCACGGCATCGTTGAATCCCGCCTACACGGGCGCGGCGCTCACGCTCGTGCCGGGCGTCTATTGCAGCACGGCAGCCGTGACGTTCACCGACACCACGGTGACGCTCGACGCGCAGGGCGATGCCAACGCGGTCTGGATCTTCAAGATCGGAACCGGCGGCACCGGGGCGTTGACCGGCACGAACCTTTCCGTGCTCTTGACCAACGGCGCGCAGCCTTGCAACGTGTCCTGGTGGGTTGCCGAAGCGGCGACCCTGACGACCTCGGGCTTCCAGGGAACCATCCTCGCGGGCGCGGCCATCACGATGACGGGTCTCACCGAAGAGCCGATCGCGCCCTTCAACGGGAATGCCTTGTCCAAGGCCGCAGTCACGTTGACCAATGTCGTCATGACGGCCTGCAAGGCATCCGGTGGCCCCGGCGGTTCGCACGCCAAGTGCAACCAGGGCGTCGGCAACGGGCCCGAGGGCTGCGATCCGGGCAACTCGAACCAGAGCCGCATCTCGCCGTTCGGCCCGAATTCGAACGACGAAGTCGGCGGAGTGCCCGGCAATCCTGGCCGCAAGGGCGGGAACAAGAAGTAGGCGACGCACCGGCGCCGCGCGCCACAAAGAAAAAGGCCTGGTGAACCAGGCCTTTCTTGAAGATGTTGTGGTGGAGAGGAGGAGGATCGAACTCCCGACCTTCGCATTGCGAACGCGACGCTCTCCCAGCTGAGCTACCCCCCCACAACGACAGTCATTGTAGCAAAGGCCGCGCTGGGTTTCAGGCCGCCTTCAGCACCGGCGCCGCGAACTGCGCCTCCATTTCCCTTCGCAACTGGTACGCCCGGGTGCTGGTGTCCATCGCCACGTCGCTCCATCCCAGGCTCTGCCCCTTCTTCACGGGCCGCACCACCCTGACGTCGTGCGCCAGTCCCAGCGGCAGCCCGCCCATGCGCACCGAGGCTTCGGCCGGCAGCAGCTTGCCCCACACCGTGTAGCCGCCTTCGCCGTCCAGCGTCTCGCCGACGGCGAGGTCGCGCTTGGCGGTGGCCACCACGTCGGCGTTCCAGCACGTCGCCACGCCGGTGGCTTCGCGGCGCAGCGCCACGCTGGCCACCGACACGCCGACTTCCAGCCCGATCAGGTGCCAGCGCTTGTACAGCGTGAAGTAGCGGCCGCTGGGGTCGGTGTGCGCCTTGTATTCCTCGAAGCAGTTCTTGATGTACTCGGTCTCGGCTTCCACCGTCACCCACACGCCCATGCGGATCTCGTACGGGATGGCACGGCCATCCGTCTCCAGCGAGGAGATCACTTCCACCATGCCCTTGCGTTCCAGCACGCCGCCTTCGCTGCGCGGCCGGGTGACGTAAGGGATGTCCTCGATGCTGGCCGGCGGATAGAGCAGGCCGTTGGAGGGTACGTGCAGGCCCGTGGCATTGGCGACGGCGGTGCTTTCGATGGAGGGCTTGGAGCCGTCCAGGAAGCTGTTGAACATCTTCGGGTTGAGGCCCCCGCGTTTCGCCTGTTCCGCGGTGAGTCCCCAGTTGTCCCAGACCGTGTCCGGCGTCGACTCGCTGAAGTGCGGCAGCCACTTGTGGCCGCGGCCCGCGGCCACCACGGGGAAGCCGCAAGTGCGCGCCCAGTCCACCAGGTCGCAGATCAGCGCCGGCTGGTCGCCGAAGGCCAGCGAATAGACCACGCCCGCCTGCTCCGCACGGCGCGCCAGCAGCGGGCCGCAGAACGCATCGGCCTCCACCGTCACGTTCACCACGTGCTTTCCGTGGGCGAAGGCTTCGAGGCAATGGTCGACGGCGGCGATCGGGTGGCCGGTGCACTCCACCACCACGTCGATGGCGGGGTGGCGCACCAGCGCCTGCCAGTCGGTGCCGACGTGCGTGGCGCCGGTCTTCAGGGCTTCGTCGATCGACGCGGCCTGCGTGCGTTCCGCCTTCCAGCCAACGCGGGCCAGGTTGCTGCGTGCGGCATCGGGTGACAGGTCGGCGATCGCGGCCAGGTGCACGCCGGGCGTGCGCGGGACTTGCGCGAGGTACATCGATCCGAACTTGCCGGCGCCGATGAGGCCGACGCGGATGGGCTTGCCTTCGGCGGCGCGGCGTTGGAGTTGGGCGTGCAGGGACATCAGGCGGCTCTCTTGATCTGGTCGATGGGTTCAGGGGACGTGGCCAGCGCGCTGGCGGGCATGCCGTTCTTCCAGGGCAGGTCCACGGGGTAGGACTTCACCAGGCAATCGTCCGGCAGGCAGGCGATGGGCGTGAAGTCGCGGTGCGCGATGTATTCGGGGCGCTTGAAGCGGCGGATGTGGTTGGAGACGGCGCACAGCGACAGGTAGACGCTGACGCGGTTCCACGGCGACAGGTTGCTGGTGGAGGCGTGCACCAGGCAGCTGTGGAACAGGATCATCGATCCGGCCGGGCCCTTGGGGCTGACGATGCCGCCGTTCTTGCCGCCGGCGCGGTCCACCAGCTTCGTGATGAGGTCGTGGTCCACGGTCCAGAGCGGGTAGCTGGTGGTGGTCAGGTCGTGCTTCGCCTCGACCACGCCCTTCTTGTGGCTGCCGGGGATGAACATCAGCGGGCCGTTGTACTCGTTGACGTCGTCCAGGAAGATCGCGACGTTCATCGCGCGTTCGGTCGGCATCATGTCGTCGTTCAGCCAGGTGCCGTAGTCCTGGTGCCATTGCCAGACGTCGCCTTCGAAGGCCATCTTGCCGTTGATCTTGAACTGGTGCATGTAGACCTCTTCCTCGAAGAGCTCCATCACCGGCTCCACCATGCGCGGGTGGCGCGCCAGGCGCGCGAACGGTTCGCTGTACAGGTGCGCGGCGAAGTTGGTCCGCACCGCGTCGCTGCCCTTCTCGCGCACGTTGAAGGCTTCCCGTCGCGCATACAAGGCCGGCACCGCTTCGTTGAGCGTGCGCGTTTCCCCGGGCGAGAACAGGCTGGGGAAGAAGAGGTATCCCTCGCGATCGAACTGTTCGATCTGCTGCGGCGTCAGTTTCATGCGGGTCTCCTGGTGTCGGGGGGCGCGGGGTGTGGATCGGGATGGAGCACGCGGTCGAGCCGCTCGCGCAGGGTGTCGCTGGCGCGCAGGCTGTGTTCCTCCACCAGTCGCGCGGCCGTCGCGCCGTCGCCGGCCGCAATGGCGTCGGCGATGGCCTGGTGTTCGTCCCACACCGCCTCGCGCTGGCGCATGTCGCGCAGCACCGCGCCCATCACGCGGCGCAGGTGGCGCCAGTGCAGGTGCGCGCTCTGCTCGATCAGCGGGTTGCCGGCGGCGGCATAGAGCGCGACGTGGAAGGCCAGGTCGGCGTCGATCATGGCCATCACGTCATCGCCTCGGGTGGCTTCGCGGCCCTGGCGCAGCAAGGCGGGGTCGATGCGATAGCGGCGCTCCGCGGCCAGGCGGGCGGCCAGCGCGTCCAGCGCGCCGCGCACCTGGTACACGTTGCGGGTCCACTCCGAATCGAGCGGCGCCACCAGCAGGCCGCGGCCGGGCGCGTCCTGCACGAAGCCGTCGCGCTTGAGCAGCCGCAAAGCCTGCAGCACGGGCTGGCGCGACACTGCAAGCTGCTGGGCGATGTCTTCCTGCGTGAGACGCTGGCCCGGGGCCAGCGAGCCGTCGCTGATGGCGTCACCCAGCGTGCGATAGACGCGGTCCACCAGGTCGGGAGTGGATGCCAGTTGCAGGAGTTGGGCGGCCATCGAGCGTATTCTGTATACCGAATACGGTTTTAGGCAAGCTGACGATGGTGGAAGCATTCCTGACAACGTGTGACAAGATGTTGCAAACAGGTAGTTGGAGGCTCGCCATGGTGCACGACGGAAGCTGGTACGACGGCATGTACAACAACCGGGAACTGGTCCCGGAGCACCCGGCATTCTTCGCCCGCTGGGGGCAGGACTCCGAGGCCGCTCGCCGGACGGGTCCGTGCGAACTGGACCTGGCTTACGGCAAGGAACCGGGTGAGCGCCTCGACGTCTTTCCCGCGGCCCATGCCGATGCCCCGGTGCTGGTGTTCGTGCACGGCGGCTACTGGCGCGCGCTCGACAAGCGCGACCACTCGTTCATCGCGCCGGCCTTCACCCGTCACGGCGCTTGCGTCGTCATTCCCAACTACGACCTGTGCCCGGCCGTCACGGTGCCGCACATCACGCTGCAGGTGGCGCGTTCCGTGGCCTGGACGTGGCGCAACATCGCGCGCTTCGGTGGCGACCCGCGGCGCATCACCGTCTGCGGGCACTCGGCGGGCGGGCAACTCGCGGCGATGACGCTGGCCTGCCTGTGGCCGCAGCTCGATGCGGCGCTGCCGCGCGACGTGGTGCGCAACGCGCTGGCCATCTCGGGCTTGCACGATCTCGACCCGATCATGCGCACGACGTTCCTGCAGCCGTCGCTGAAGCTCACGCCCGCGCAGGTCGCCCAGGCCAGCCCCGCGCGGCTGCCGGCGCCGAAGCACGGCACGTTGTATTCGGTGATCGGTGACGACGAGAGTGCCGAGTACCACCGGCAGAACCGGATGATCCAGGAGGCGTGGGGCACGCGGCGGGTGCCGGTGTGCGAGGCGCTGCCGAGGCTGAACCACTTCAGCGTGCTCGATGCGCTGGTGGAGCCGAGCCATCGGCTGCACCAGATGGCGCTGGATCTGCTTCGGGCTTGAGTTGTCGCGGTTCGGCGCTGTGCGCGCTCACCACGACCTACGCGAAACGTCGCGGCCTTCTTGGTAGGTCGCGGTGAGCGCGCGCAGCGCCGAACCGCGACGCCGGTCTACATCAGCAGGTGCTCCCCGGCGTTGTCGCCCCCGAGGATCACGTAGTTCACCTTCCGGATGTCCGCCAGCTTCGTGCCGCCGGCATAGCTGATCGAGCTCTGCAGGTCTTCCTGCATCTCGCGCAGCGTCTCCGCCAGCTTGCCCTTCACCGGCTCGAGGATGCGCTTGCCCTCGACGTGCTTGTACTCGCCCTTGTTGAAGTCGGAGGCGCTGCCGTAGTACTCCTTGTACAGGCGGCCATCCACTTCCACGGTGGCGCCGGGCGACTCCTCGTGGCCGGCCAGCATGGAGCCGATCATCACCATCGTCGCGCCGAAGCGGATGCTCTTGGCGATGTCGCCATGCTCGCGGATGCCGCCGTCCGCGATGATCGGCTTGGTCGCCACGCGGGCGCACCACTTGAGCGCCGACAACTGCCAGCCGCCGGTGCCGAAGCCCGTCTTCATGCGGGTGATGCAGACCTTGCCCGGGCCGATGCCGACCTTGGTGGCGTCCGCGCCCCAGTTCTCCAGGTCGATGATGGCTTCGGGCGTGCCGACATTGCCGGCGATCACGAAGGTGTCGGGCAGCCTGGCCTTGAGATGCGCGATCATGTTCTTCACCGTGTCGGCATGGCCGTGCGCGATGTCGATGGTCACGTACTCCGGCACCAGGCCTTCGGCCGCCAGCTTGTCCACGGTCTCGTAGTCGGCCTGCTTCACGCCCACCGAGATCGAGGCGAAGGCGCCCGCTTCCTTCATGCGCCGGACGAACTTGACGTTGTCCAGGTCGAAGCGGTGCATCACGTAGAAGTAGCCGTTCTTCGCCAGCCACAGCGAGACGTTCTCGTCCAGCACGGTCTTCATGTTGGCCGGCACCACCGGCAGCTTGAAGCGGCGGCCGCCGAATTCCAGCGACGGGTCGCATTCCGAGCGGCTTTCCACGCGGCACTTGCGCGGCAGCAGCAGCACTTTGTCGTAATCGAAGATTTCCATTTCCAGGCTCCGGAAGTCTGTTGCAGAACAGGTGGACGCTTGGACAGGGACCCGGCCGCGGGGTGGACACCCCAGAAACGCGAACCGGGCCACAAATGCTTGGGCCCGGTGATTGATTCTAAGCCCGGCGCCTCATTCGGCACATTCGGTCCGGCGGATAGCCCTGATACGGCCGCGTGCATCCTGCAGCACCGCCACCAGCCTCAGCCGCTCCGGCCGCGCGCCCTCGTGGATCTGCATCGCCCGGGTTTCGGCCAGCCGTCCGGGCGACCGCGCCGTCGGCGGGTCCCACTCCGGACGGAACACGTTGCGCACCAGGTTGCGCGCCACCGGGCTGCCCTCGGTGCCGGCGGGCAGCTTTTCCACCAGCAGCAGCCAGGCGCGCCACGGCTGGCGGCCGGGGGATTCCAGTTCGATGGAGGCGCCGATGTAGTCGTTGAAGGCGCCGCCCTGCGCGAGTCGCAGCCCGAGGCGGCCGCCTTGGCGCCGCGTGGTCACCGCGTCGCTGCGCTCCGGCACCTGGCGGCCCAGCAGCTGCAGCCGCTCGAGCGCCTCGCCGGTGGCCACGGTGGACAGGGGCGCCTCGTCGCCCTTGCGGCCGGGGACGACCCAGTCCAGCACCACCGTGTCGGCCGAGGCGGGGCTGGGCGTCGCCGGGTCCTGCCAGCAGGTGGCGCAGTCGGCGTTGATGAAGCGCTCCAGCACGGCCCCCGGCGGGGCCACGTTGTCGCTGGTGCAGAGCGCGTTCGCGGCGAGCGGCACGGACAGGCAGAGCAGGAGGAGGGCGGGGCGGACTGGCACAGCGGTTGGGATCATGCCCCAGGCCCGGCAGTTCCCGCCGGGCTTCCTACAATGGCGGATGTTCCCAGAAGTCGCCTCCGCCTCCGATTCCCCGCTGCTCGCCAACCTCAACCCGGAGCAGCGCGCCGCCGTCACCTTGCCGCCCGAGCACTCCCTCATCCTCGCGGGTGCCGGCTCGGGCAAGACGCGGGTGCTCACCACCCGCGTCGCCTGGCTGCTGTCCACCGGGCAGATCGGCCCCGGCAACGTGCTGGCCGTCACCTTCACCAACAAGGCCGCCAAGGAGATGATGGTGCGGCTGCAGGCCATGCTGCCGGTCAACGTGCGCGGCATGTGGATCGGCACCTTCCACGGCCTGTGCAACCGCTTCCTGCGCGCCCACTACAAGCTCGCCGGCCTGCCGCCCGCCTTCCAGATCCTGGACACGCAGGACCAGCTCTCCGCCGTCAAGCGGTTGATGAAGCAGTACAACGTCGACGACGAGCGTTTCCCCGCCAAGGAGCTGCAGTGGTTCATCGCCGGCTGCAAGGAGGAGGGCCTGCGCCCGAACATGGTGGAGGTGCGCACCGACGAGGACCGCCGCAAGGTGGAGATCTACCAGCTGTACGACGAGCAGTGCCAGCGCGAGGGCGTTGTGGACTTCGCCGAGCTCATGCTGCGCAGCTACGAGCTGCTGCGCGACAACGACCCGATCCGCGAGCACTACCGGCGCCGCTTCCACCACATCCTGGTCGACGAGTTCCAGGACACCAACAAGCTGCAGTACGCGTGGCTGAAGATGTTCGCCGGCGAGGCCAGCTCCGTGTTCGCCGTGGGCGACGACGACCAGAGCATCTACGCCTTCCGCGGCGCCCGCGTGGGCAACATGGCGGACTTCGTGCGCGAGTTCAACGTGCGGCACCAGATCAAGCTGGAGCAGAACTACCGCAGCTTCAGCAACATCCTGGATTCGGCCAACGCGCTGATCGCGCACAACAAGACGCGCCTGGGCAAGAACCTGCGCACCGACCAGGGCCCGGGCGAGCCCGTGCGGGTGTACGAAGCGCCCACCGACATGGCCGAGGCACAGTGGATGGTGGAGGAGATCCGCCAGCTGGCGCGCGACGACACGCCGCGGCACGAGATCGCGGTGCTCTATCGCAGCAACGCGCAGAGCCGCGTGATCGAGACCTCGCTGTTCAACGCCGCGGTGCCGTACCGCGTGTACGGCGGCCTGCGCTTCTTCGAGCGGGCCGAGATCAAGCACGCGCTGTCCTACCTGCGCCTGCTGGAGAACCCCAGCGACGACACCAGCTTCATCCGCGTGGTGAACTTCCCGGCGCGCGGCATCGGTGCGCGCAGCGTCGAGCAGCTGCAGGACGCGGCGCGGGCCGCCGGCTGTTCGCTGCACGACGCCGTGCATGCCACCACCGGCAAGGCCGGCGCCAACCTGGCGGCCTTCGTGCAGAAGATCGACGCCATGCGCCAGGAGACCGAAGGCCTGACGCTGCGCGAGATCATCGAGGTGATGCTGCATCGCAGCGGCCTGATCGACCACTACAAGGCCGAGCGCGACGGCGCCGACCGCATC
>JAJTCN010000019.1 GCA_021323335.1 Ramlibacter sp. | reverse complement strand
GCGCGCCACGATCACCACCTGGTCGCCGTCGAGCACGACCGCCGAGAAGGAATGGCCGGTCTGGCCGGCCAGGCGATTCAGCGTCGGCTGGATGACGCGCGGCAGGCGCGACGAGGCCAGGTAGCTGCCGGAAAAGCGCAGCACCTTGGGCGCCAGCCAGAACCAGCTGCCGTCCGTCTCGAGATAGCCTAGGTGCGCCAGCGTCAGCAGGTGCCGGCGCGCCGCCGCGCGCGTGAGCCCGGCGCGCTCCGCGGCCAGGGTGGCGTTCAGCCGCTGGCGCTGCGTGTCGAAGCTCTCCAGCACGGCCAGTCCCTTGGCCATGCCGGCGATGAAGTCGGCGCGGGCGATCGTCATGTGCTGGACCAGTGCGCGATGATCGCGCAACGTGCGCAATCATCGCACACCCGCCGCGCCTGCCCCCTGTTCGCGGCGCCCGCCCTCGCCTAAGCTGCGGGAAGGAGACGAACACCATGAAGACACGCACCCAGGTCGCCATCATCGGCGCCGGCCCCTCGGGCCTGCTGCTCGGCCAGTTGCTGCACAAGGCCGGCATCGACAACATCATCCTGGAGCGGCAAAGCGGCGAGTACGTGCTGGGCCGCATCCGCGCGGGCATCCTGGAACAGGTCACTGTGGACCTGCTGAAGGAAGCCGGCGTGGGTGAGCGGGTGCAGCGCGAAGGCGTGGTCCACCACAGCATCGAGCTGGTGTTCGCGGGCTCGCGCCACCCGATCGACGTGCACGGGCTCACCGGCGGCAAGGTGGTCACGGCCTACGGGCAGACCGAGCTGACGCGCGACCTCATGGACGCGCGTCAGGCGCAGGGGCTGGCGACGGTCTACGAGGCAGCCGACGTCAGCGTGCACGGGTTCGACGGCACCCAGCCGGTCGTCCGCTACCGGAAGGACGGCGTGGAGCACGAAGTCCAATGCGACTTCATCGCCGGCTGCGACGGCTTCCACGGCGTCTGCCGGGCCAGCGTGCCCAAGGGGGCGATCACGGAGTACGAGAAGGTCTATCCCTTCGGCTGGCTGGGCGTGCTGGCGGACGTGCCGCCGGTGTCCCCCCACGCCATCGTGTATGGCAACAGCGACCGCGGATTCTCGCTGTGTTCCATGCGCAGCATGACGCGCAGCCGCTACTACGTGCAGTGCCCGCTGGAGGACAAGGTGGAGGAATGGAGCGACCAGCGCTTCTGGGACGAATTGCGCAGCCGGCTCGACCCCGAGCTCGCGGCCCGGGTCGTCACCGGCCCCAGCATCGAGAAGAGCATCGCGCCGCTGCGCAGCTTCGTCGCCGAGCCGATGCGCTTCGGCCGGCTGTTCCTGGCCGGCGACGCCGCCCACATCGTGCCGCCCACCGGCGCCAAGGGCCTGAACCTGGCAGCGACCGACGTGAAGTATCTCGCCGGCGCCTTCATCGAGCACTATGCGGAGAAGAGCGCCGCGGGCATCGACACCTATTCGCAGCGCGCGCTGCGCCGCATCTGGAAGGCCGAGCGCTTCTCTTGGTGGCTGACCAACCTGATGCACCGCTTCCCGGACACGCAAGGCTTCGGCCAGCGCATGCAGGAGGCGGAACTGGACTACCTGGTCAACTCGAAGGCGGCCTCGACCGCCCTGGCGGAAAACTACGTAGGTCTGCCGCTTTAATCAGCGAACTTGCCGCCCGCCCGGATCACCGGGCCCCACTTGTCGATCTCGGCCTTCAGGTGCGCCTGCAGCGCCTCCGGCGTGTTGGTGCGGTCCTCCACGATCTCGGCGCCCAGGTCGTCCATGCGCTTGACGACCGCGGGGTCCTTCAGCGCGGCGCGCACCGCCATGTTCATGCGGTCCACGATCGCCTTGGGCGTGCCCTTGGGCGCGTAGACGCCGTGCCACACCACGACCTCGAAGTCCTTCAGGCCCTGCTCGTGCAGCGTCGGGGCCTGCGGCAGCACCTTCACGCGGCTCTTGGTGGTCACGCCGTACAGCTTGACGTTGCCGGCCTTGATCTGCGGCACCGTCTGCGTCGTCTGGTCGCACATCACGTCGACCTGCCCGCCCAGCAGCGCGTTCATCGCGGGGCCCGTGCCCTGGAACGGCACTTCCGTCAGCTGCACCCCGAGGGCGCGCTGGAACATCATGCCGCACAGCTGCGACACGGCGCCGAGGCCGGCCGTGGCGAGGTTGATCTTCTCCTTGTTGGCCTTGACGTAGGTGACCAGTTCGTTGAAGTTGTTGGCGGGAAAGTCCTTGCGGGCCAGCAGCGTCATCGGGACTTCGACGGCCTGCGAGACGTATTCGAAGTCCTTCATCGCGTCGTACTGCAGCTTGCGGTACAGCGCGGTGGACGTCGCCATGCCGTTGTGGTGGATGAAGAAGGTGTAGCCGTCCGCCGGGGACTTGGCGACGTGGTTGGCGGCGACGTTGCCGCCGGCGCCCAGCTTGTTCTCCACCACGACCGTCTGGCCGAGGCTCTGGCTCATCGACGCGGCCAGCGTGCGGGCCACGACGTCGGTCGGGCCGCCGGCGGCGAACGGCACGACCAGCGTGACGGGCTTGGTCGGCCAAGTGCCTTGGGCCTGGGCGAGGGCCGCGGTGGCCAGCCCGAGGAACGTGATCATGGTGCGCTTGAACTGCATTCGTTGGTCTCCTGTGGATGAGGGGGCCGGAAGGCTCCGGCCACGGTCCCAGCGTACCGGCGCGGGCCCGGTGCGGCATCGGGATGTACCCCAGCCGAAGGCTCTGCTAGCCTTGCCCGCCATGACGAAAGCCTTCGCCCCCCTGCACGGATTGCGCATCCTCAGCCTCGCGCTCAACCTGCCGGGGCCGGCGGCGTTGATGCGCTGCCGCCGCATGGGCGCCACGTGTACCAAGGTGGAGCCGCCCTCTGGCGACCCCATGGGGCACTACAACCCGCAGGCGTATGCGCAACTGCACGAAGGCGTGAAGGTGGTGCAGGCCGACCTGAAGTCGCCCGAAGGCCAGGCGGCCGTCCATGGCGCGCTGTCGCAGGCTGACGTGCTGCTGACATCGTTCCGGCCTTCCGCGCTGCGCAAGCTCGGCCTGGGCTGGAAGGAACTGCATGGCCGCTACCCGAGCCTCAGCCAGGTGGCGATCGTGGGTGCGCCCGGCGCGCGGGCGGAGGAACCGGGCCACGACCTCACCTACCTGGCCGACAACGGCCTGGTGCCGGGGCTCGAACTGCCGGCGACGCTCTACGCCGACATGTCGGGGTCGCTGATGGCGTCGGAGGCGGTGCTGCATGCGGCGATGCGCAAGCACGAGCGGTATGCGGGCAGCGGCGATCCGCATCCGGAAGGCCTGTACCTGGAAGTCGCGCTGTCCGATGCCGCCGCCTATCTCGCGCTGCCGCGCCGCTGGGGGCTGACGCAGCCGGCCGGCTCGGTGGGGGGAGCGCACGCGGGCTACCGCGTCTATCCGTGCCAGGACGGACGGGTGGCTGTTGCCGCGCTGGAGCCGCACTTCGCGGCGGCGCTGTGCGCCGCGGCCGGCGTCGCGCAGGCGGACATGAAGGCGATGTTCGCAAAGGACACGCATGCGGCGGTGGCGGCGTTCTTCGCGTCGAAGACGTGCGCGGAGCTGGATCAGCTGGCGGCGGAGAAGGACCTGCCGGTCCACACGATGACCACCTGACACCGGCGGGGTCGCTGACGCGAACCCGCCCTACGCGATGGTCGTGGCCTTTGTAGGGCGGGTTCGCGACAGCGACCCCGCCGTGCTTTCGCTTACTTGCTCTTGCGCGGCGGCAAGCCGGTGTGCTGCGTCAGCACGCGACCCTTGCCCGGCTGCGCCGAGGTGGAGTTCTTGCGCCGCGGGCTGGCGTAGGTCCCATCGGTCACCGGCTGGTAGGTCGGGATCAGGTGGTGCTTGCCGTTGCCGATCAGGTCCGCGCGACCCATCGCCTTGAGCGTGTCGCGCAGCAGCGGCCAGTTGTTGGGGTCGTGGTAGCGCAGGAAGGCCTTGTGCAGCCGGCGGCGGCGATCGCCGCGGACGATGTCGACGGTCTCGCTGTCGCGCGTCACCTTGCGCAGCGTGTTGCGGCCCGAGTGGTACATGGCCGTGGCCGTTGCCATGGGGCTCGGGTAGAAGGTCTGGACCTGGTCGGCGCGAAAGCCATTGCGCTTGAGCCACAGCGCCAGGTTCATCATGTCCTCGTCGCTCGTACCGGGGTGCGCGGCGATGAAATACGGCACCAGGTACTGCTTCTTGCCCACCTCTTCCGAGAACTTCTCGAACATGGCCTTGAAGCGGTCGTAGCTGCCGATGCCCGGCTTCATCATCTTCGACAGCGGCCCCTGCTCGGTGTGCTCGGGGGCGATCTTCAGGTAGCCGCCCACGTGGTGCTGCACCAGCTCCTTCACGTACTCGGGCGACTGCACGGCCAGGTCGTAGCGCAGCCCGGAGCCGATCAGGATCTTCTTGATGCCCTTGAGCGAACGCGCGCGCCGATAGATGTCGATGAGCGGGCCATGGTCGGTGTTCAGGTTCTGGCAGATGCCCGGGTACACGCAACTGGGCTTGCGGCAGGCTGCCTCGATCTCGGGCGTGCGGCAGCCGATGCGGTACATGTTGGCCGTGGGGCCGCCGAGGTCGGAGATCACGCCGGTGAAGCCTTCCACCTTGTCGCGGATGTCCTCCACCTCCTGGATGATCGAGTCCTCGCTGCGGCTCTGGATGATGCGGCCCTCGTGCTCGGTGATCGAGCAGAAGGTGCAGCCGCCGAAGCAGCCCCGCATGATGTTCACGCTGAAGCGGATCATCTCCCAGGCCGGGATCTTGGTGGCGCCGTCGTGCCTCCCGTTCGCGTCGGCGTATGCGGGATGCGGCGAGCGGGCATACGGCAGGCCGAACACATGGTCCATCTCCGCCGTCGTCAGCGGGATCGGCGGCGGCGTCAGCCAGACGTCCCGACCGGCGTGCGCCTGCACCAGCGCCCGCGCGTTGCCGGGGTTCGTCTCGAGGTGCAGCACGCGGTTGGCGTGCGCGTACAGCACGGGGTCCGACTTCACTGCTTCGAAGGAAGGCAGGCGGATCACGGTGCGGTCGCGATTCAGTTTCACACGCGGGTTGGCCATGAACTGGAGGGGTTGCACTCCACTGCCCTCTGCGCCCCCGCCCCCGCCCTCCCCCGGAGGGGGAGGGAGTGAAGCGCCCTCTTCCTTGGCGCACGTCTCGCCCTGCGCCTTCGCCTGGTCGGCGGTGGTCAGGTAGGGATTGACGTGGTCTTCCACGCGGCCCGGCAAGTCCACGCTGGTCGAGTCGATCTGGACCCAGCCCTCGGGCGTCGAGCGGCGCACGAAGGCGGTGCCGCGCACGTCCGTGATGTTCTCGACCGGCTCGCGCGCCGCGAGGCGGTGCGCCACCTCCACGATGGCGCGCTCGGCGTTCCCGTACAGCAGCAGGTCGCACTTGGCATCCAGCACGATGCTGTGCCGCACCTTCTCGGACCAGTAGTCGTAGTGCGCGATGCGGCGCAGGCTGCCTTCGATGCCGCCCAGGATGATGGGGACGTCCTTGAATGCTTCGCGGCAGCGCTGGCTGTAGACGATCGCCGCGCGGTCCGGCCGCTTGCCCGCCACGTCGCCGGGCGTATAGGCGTCGTCGCTGCGCACCTTGCGGTCGGCCGTGTAGCGGTTGATCATCGAATCCATGTTCCCGGCGGTGACGCCCCAGAACAGGTTCGGCTTGCCGAGCGCCTTGAACGGCTCCGCGCTGTGCCAATCCGGCTGCGAGATGATGCCCACGCGGAAGCCCTGCGCCTCCAGCACGCGGCCGACGACGGCCATGCCGAAGCTCGGATGGTCGACATACGCGTCGCCCGTCACCAGGATCACGTCGCAGCTGTCCCAGCCGAGCGCATCCATCTCCTTGCGGCTCATCGGAAGGAAGGGTGCGGGGCCGAACCGATGCGCCCAGTACTTGCGGTAGCTGGTGATCGGTTTCGCGGCGCGCGCGAAAAAGGAAACGTCGACGGGGGCGTTCATGGTGTGGCGGGGGGACCGGCGATTGTAGGGATTCGACGGCCTCCAGCCGCGGGGAGGGACATTCCGCCGACGACGTCGAACGTCACGCCCGGCCAACGCAACCGCCCTTCCCGTGCGGTAAATCACGAACGTAACGATTTGTCTCGTGCCTCTCCACAACACCCTGCTTGCGCATCCGTACCGTGGATGGCACTGTGAAATGACATCAAGACACTAGGTGCAAGCAGAGACATGGGCAACCTGAAAGTCGGTGCGAGACTGGGCCTCGCGTTCACCCTGCTGCTGGCCTTGATGCTCGTGGCCGTGGGCCTGGCGCTCGTGGGCATGCGCGGGGCGCAAGACCAGCTGGATCGGCTGGAGCGTGAGACCCTGGCCATGGTCGATGCGGCCACCTCGATGCGCATCGCGCAATCCGACGAAGGCGTGGCCATTCGCGACTTCGTCAGCCTCCCGGACGTGGAAAGCCAGCGGCGCGCCCTCCTGGCACTGAAGGCCAGCGCCGCCGGCTACGCCGAGGCTTCCGCCCAGCTGGAACGGATCGCCACCGCCATGCAAAACGCGGACATCGCCGCCCAGGTCGCCAAGCTCAAGCGCGCGAGCGCGCAGGTGGCGGCCAGGATGCGGGAAGCCGTCGAACTCTCCGAGAGCGCCGAGTACCAGCAGGCCCAGAACCTCGTCTACAACGACATCCGGCCCATGCAGGCGGCGATCGCCTCCGGCCTCCAGGGCCTGGTCGTCCGCTCGACGACGCTGGCGCGGGAACGCGCCGATGCCGCACGGCTGCAGTCGTCGCGCAGCGAGCAACGGCTCGCCGCCTCGGTCGTGGCCGCCCTGCTCATCGGCTTGCTCGCGACCATCGTCATCACGCGCGGCATCGTGCGCCCGCTCCTGTCCGCGGTGAATGCCGCGGAACGGGTTGCGGAAGGCGACCTCAGCGTGCTCCAGCTGGAGAAGCGGGGCGACGAGACCGGCCGCGTACTCGACGCGCTCGGCGACATGCAGCAGCGCCTGAACGTGCTGGTCCGCGCCATCCGCGACGGCGCCAATGCCGTCAGCAACGCATCGGACCGGATCGCCGTCGGCAACACGGACCTCGCAGTGCGCACGGAGGAACAGGCAGCATCCTTGGAGGAAACCGCCGCGAGCGTGGAGCAGCTCACCGCCACCGTGCAACAGAACAGCAGCAATGCCCACCGCGCCAGCGAGCTGGCCGCCCGGGCCGCGCAGCTGGCCGTCGGCGGCGGCGAGGCCGTGCAGGGCGTCGTGCAGCGCATGCAGGGCATCCAGACGTCCTCGCGCAAGGTGTCCGACATCGTCGGCCTCATGGACGAAATGGCGTTCCAGACCAACCTGCTCGCCCTGAATGCGGCTGTCGAGGCGGCCCGCGCCGGAGACCAGGGCCGCGGCTTCGGCGTCATCGCCGCGCAGGTGCGGGTGCTGGCGCAGCGCAGCGCCGACGCCGCCAAGGAGATCCGCGGGCTGGTCGCCGACGCCGTGGGGCAGTCCGACCAGGGCGGCAAGGCGGCCACGCAGGCCGGCGACACCATCGCCCAGGTCGTGCAGGTCGCGCAGGAAGTGGCGCAGGTGGTCACCGAGATCGCCCGCGCGAGCGAGGAGCAGCGCACGGGGATCGAGCAGGTCAACGGCACCATCGCGCAGCTCGACGGGGTCACGCAGAGCAACAACACGCTGGTGCAGGACATCAACGGCTTGACGGAGACCTTGCTCACCGAAGCGCGCGGCCTGGTGGCCGCGGCTAGCCGGTTCACGCTGGACGGGGAGGCGGACGCGACCCCTCCGCGCGCCGCGCCCGGCGCCTTCGCGGAACCGGCAACGCTGGAGTGGCAACCGTTGCGGCCTGCTTGAACGGTCTACCCCTTTCGGCAGAGTCCGGGCGTTGGATAGGCGCCGACGCCACACACAACTTGCAACAGGTTGAGGCGGCTGGCATCCTGACCAACTCAACCGTGGGGAAGGCAGCCGCATGCGAAATCTGAAGGTCGTCGTCAGGCTGGCACTGGCGTTCATCGTCCTGCTGGTCATCTCCCTGGCCAACATGGGAGTGGCCTTCAACGGCCTGCGCGAGCTGGAGCGGCATGCGAGCCAGCTGGAGCGCGAGAACATCGCGCTCCTCAACGCAGCCGCGGCCATGCGCGCCGCGCAACTCGCCGAAGCCGTGGCCATCCGTGACTTCGTCGGCCAGACCGACTCCGACCGCCAGGGTGCCGCCTTCAAGGCGCTGCAGGCCGGCGAGAAGGCCTATGCGGAAGCCGCCGCCACGCTGCAACGCCTGGGGGACGGCGAGCAGGCCGACCTCCGCATCCGCGAACTGGCCCGGAAACTCAAGGGCGCGCACGCCCCCATCTCGGCCAAGCTGCACGAGGCCATGGAGCTGTCCGACCAGGCCGAGTACGCCCCGGCCCAGGCCATCGTCTACAACGAGGTTCGTCCGCTGCAGGCCGCCCTGGGCGCCGACCTGGAGGCGCTGGTGGAGACCACCACCGCGCTGGCGCGCGAGCGGGCGGAGGCCGGCCGGCAGCAGGCTGCGGCGACCGAGCTGCGCTTCATCCTCGGCACCCTGTGCGGCATCGCGCTGGGTGTCGCGGCCACCTGGATCATCACGCGCGGCATCGTGCGGCCGCTGCACTTCGCCGTGCGGACGGCCGAGCGCGTGGCGGACGGGGACCTGCGGCAGACCGTCACCCGCTCCTGGGGCGACGAAACCGGTCGGGTGGTCACCGCGCTGGGGAGCATGCAGGCCCGCCTGAACGCCCTGGTGCGGGCCATCCGCGACAGTGCCGGCGCGGTCAGCAGCGCGTCCGAACGCATCTCGGCCGGCAACACCGAACTGGCGGCCCGCACCGAGCAGCAGGCGGCGTCGCTGGAGGAAACCGCGGCCAGCGTCGAGGAGCTGACGGCCATCGTCAAGCAGAACAGCGACGGTGCCGGCAAGGCCAGCCAGCTCGCCCATGAGGCGTCGGACCTGGCCGAGGACAGCGGCCAGAAGGTCCAGGGCGTGGTGCGGACGATGGAAGGCATCCACCAGTCCTCGCGCAAGGTGGCCGACATCGTCGGCGTCATCGACGAGATCGCCTTCAAGACCAACCTGCTGGCGCTGAACGCCGCGGTGGAGGCGGCCCGCGCCGGCGAACACGGGCGCGGCTTCGCGGTGGTGGCGGCCGAAGTCCGGCTGCTGGCGCAGCGCAGCGCGGAGGCCTCGAAGGACATCAAGCAGCTGGTCGCCGCCGCCGTGGGCCAGGCCCAGCAAGGCAGCCAGGCCGCCACGCAGGCCGGGGATTCCATGGCCCGGGTGGTCAAAGTGGCGCACGAAGTCGCGCAACTGGTCTCGGACATCGCGCGAGCCAGCAGCGAGCAGCGCGCGGGCATCGAGCAGGTCAACACCACCATTGCGCAGATGGACTCGGCCACCCAGAGCAATGCGGCGCTGGTGCAGGAAATCAACGGCACCATCGAATCGCTGCTGGCCCAGGCCGGCGAGCTGGTCGCCGCCACCAGCCGGTTCCGCCTCGACGAAGAACAGGCCGAAGCCGTCGACGACGTGGCCGTGGTGGAGATGCCGGCCCTGCAGCCGCTCGCCTGGCAAGGCGGCTAGCGGCCGGCGGCTTCTTCCTGCAGGCGCTGCCGCGAACGCTCGATCAGTTCCAGCACCGGGCCGGCCTCCTCGCTGCGCGCCATCAGCGCCAGGCAGACCATCGACAGCAGCAGCTCGCTGCGCTGCGGGCCCACCTCGCCCAGGGCGCGACACAACGCCGTGTAGGCCTGGTCCAGGTCCGTATCGGTCATAAGCTCAATCCCTTCTCCCGCAGGCAGGCCAGCACGGGTTCCGGATCCAGCCCGCTCCAGCGGCCCATGACGTAGCCGTCGGGCCGCACCAGGACGAGCGCGGCGCCCCCGGCCTCGAGCCCATAGCGCTCGCGCGCCTGTCCCCACGGGTCCGCCTCGGCGGCGATCTCCAGCACCCCGACGCCGTGAGCCGCCAGTGCCGCCACGGCCTGCGGCAGCGAGCCGTCGGCGAACACCAGGCACGTGAAGTCGGTGCCGAAGCACTGGGTCAGGTGGAAGTCGCCGTGCGGCCCGCGCAGCAGCGCCTCCGGCGCGGGCTGCCCCGGGGCGGCCAGCGCGCTCGTCCACCGGCCCCGCTGCGCGACGTTCAACGGCGACTCCGAATAGGCGACCGGCGCCGACTGCCTGGGATTGATGAGCGACCGCACCGCGGCGTCGTCCAGGGCCAGGCGCAGCGTCGCCTCCCGCATCAGCCGGAACGCGAAATCCGGCGGCGCCATGAACTCCGTGCTCTTGGCGCCATAGGCGATGTTCTCGCGCGCCGCCTGCACGCGCTCGGACGAATAGCTGTCCAGCAGCGACGGCGCCGCGCCGCCATCGAGCACCAGCGCCAGCTTCCAGGCCAGGTTGGCGGCGTCGTCCAGGCCCGAGTTGAGGCCGCGCACGCCGAAGATCGGCACCAGGTGCGCGGCGTCGCCCGCGAACAGCACGCGCCGTTCGCGATACGACCGCAGCGTCAGGCACTTGGCGTTGTACATCGACGCCCACTGCAGCTCCCACGGCTCGTCCTCGCCGATCATGGCCAGGTGGCTCTGCACCCTGGGCAGGATGTTCTGCGGCTTCAGCGCCTCGTCCGCATCCTCGCCGTCCGCCAGCTGGTAGTCGATGCGCCAGACGTCGTCGGGCTGGCGGTGCATGAGGAGCGTGGACCCCGGGTTCGACGGCGGATCGAACCAGGCCAGCCGCTCCACCGCGCGCCGGGTCTTCTGGCGGACGTCGACGATGACGTAGCGGCCCTCGTACTGCATGCCTTCGAACTGCAGGCCGAGCAGCTCGCGCACGGTGCTGCGGCCGCCGTCGCAGGCCGCGACGTAGCCGGCGCGCACCCGCGTTCGGCCTGCGGCGGTGTCCACTTCCACCAGAACACCGTCCTCCGCCTGGTCGACGCCGGCCACGCGCGCCGACCACGCCACCTGCACCAGTTCCGGCACCTGCTGCAATGCCTGGTGCACGAAGGCTTCCACGTGGTATTGCTGGATGTTGACCATGGGCGCGAAGCGCTGCGTCGGCTCGCTGGGCATCTCGAAACGCAGCACTTCCTGGTTGCGCCAGTAGCTGCGCCCGCCGGTCCACGGCAATGCCTTGGCCTGCAGGGCCGGGCCGGCGCCGGCGGCCCACAGGATTTCCTGCGAGCGGCGCGAGATGCAGATGGCGCGGCTGCCGGTGCAGTAGCCCGGGTCGGCTTCGACCACCAGGCTGCGCACGCCGTGCCGCGCCAGCAGTGCGGCCAGGGTCAAGCCCACCGGCCCGCCGCCGGCGATCAGCACCGGCACCGATGCCGGCAACGGATCAGGTGATTCCAAGCGCCCTCCTCCACAGGTTCGGGCGCAACTCTAAGCCACTTCGCCTTCCGGGCGGGCAGCCATGCGGGTTCAGCGCTCCTTGGGCGCCTTGTCGCGCGACGGGTCCGCCTGTGCTGCCTCGCCTTGCGCATCCGCGCCGGTGGGCGGCAATTGCGTGGCCTGGTCGCCCAGCGTCTTGTTGCCGCAGCCGTCGGCATTGCCCGGGTTGTCGTTGCCCGCCCGGTTGGCGTCGGGGCCGATGCTGGTGTTCGTGCTCATGCAGGGACTCTAGGAGCCTCGGCGCGCCCGGAGTGCAAGCAGGCCCGCCGGGGCGCTGTAGGACGGTCCTTCGCTTCGCTAGACTGGACCCGAACCGACGAGGAGACCCGCCATGCCCAGCTACAGCACCCTGCAGATCGAAAAGGACGCCGCGCAACCGCGCGTCGCGCGCCTGCTCCTGAACCGGCCGGAGCGGCTGAACGCCATCAACGAGGAGATGCCGCGCGAGATCCGCGCCGCCGTGGACTGGGCCAATGCCGACGACGAAGTGCACGTCATCGTCGTGGAAGGCGCGGGCAAGGGCTTCTGCGGCGGCTACGACCTGGCGCAGTTCGGCCAGGGCGAGATCGACCATCCCTGCCAGCAGGAGCGCGCGCCCTGGGACCCGATGGTCGACTACGCCTACATGAAGCGCAACACCGAGGACTTCATGAGCCTGTGGCGCAGCCCCAAGCCCACCATCGCCAAGGTGCACGGCCATGCGGTCGCCGGCGGCAGCGACATCGCGCTGTGCTGCGACCTGCTGGTGATGGCGGAGGACGCGCGCATCGGCTACATGCCCACGCGGGTGTGGGGTTGCCCGACCACCGCCATGTGGACGTACCGGCTCGGCCCCACCCGCGCCAAGCAGCTCATGTTCACCGGCGACACCATCGACGGGCGGACGGCGTTCGCCTGGGGCCTCGCCAACGATGCGGTATCGGCGGCCGCGCTCGACGGCGCCACGATGGCGCTGGCCCAGCGTATCGCGGGCGTGCCGCGCAGCCACCTCGCCATGCACAAGATGGTGGTCAACCAGGTGATGCTGAACATGGGGCTGGAGCAGTCGCAGAGCCTGGCGACGCTGTTCGACGGCATTACCCGCCACAACCCCGAGGGACTCTGGTTCCGCCGCTATGCGCAGGCCGAAGGGTTCAAGGCCGCCGTCGCATGGCGCGATGGCGGCCAGCCGATCCCCGAGGGGGACGACGCGCGCCAGCGCATCCGCGACCTCGAGGACGCGCGCAAGGCGCGCTGAGCGCCCTAGACCGAGATGTCGACGTCCACGCCGGGCGGGTCGGCGGCCAGCGACGCCATGTCGCGCTCGGAGTCCTCGAAGTCGGCGCCGAAGTCCAGCGGGGCGGGCCGGGTGTCGAGGTCGTCGCAGGCATAGGCCTCCGGCGAAATCACGATGCCCCCGATCACGGCGGCGGCCGCGACTTCCGCGGCGCGGGCGGGCTGCGCGCCCAGCGGGGTGCACCACAGGCGCCCCTGCGCGCGGAAGAAAGCCAGCGTGCACGGGCCGCTGACGATGCCGATGCGCAGCCGGACGTCGCCGGCGAACCGCTGCAGTTCCATGGCCATTCCCATGGCCGCGCGCGGATCCTCGAACGTGACCAGGGCGGCGGCGTCCACATAGGGGTCGAGGCGGCCGTCATGGCGCGCATTGATGCGCTGCAGCTCCTGGTAGAAGCCTTCGGTGGCGCTGCCGGGCTGGCCGACCGGCGTCTGCGCATCGACGTGCACCAGCGTCAGTTGCCGCTGCTCGAACCGGATGCTGGCGCGCCCCGCGCCGAGGATCAGTTCCTTCCAGACCTTCGGTGGCAACTGGTGCAGCACCTTGTCCGAAAGCGCTTCCAACCACAGTGCGTCGCTCGGCGTCTCGCCCATTTGTTCTCTCCCATGTACAACGTAACGGGATGAAAACAGAACGTGCTCATCCGCGCGATAGGGGAAAGCGGCCGCCGCCGCTAGGGAATTTGCCTAGGACGCCCGCTTCCGCGCGGGCCGGGACGGCTTCTGCAGGGAAGTGTCCAGCTCGACCCAGGCGGGGGCGTGGTCGCTGGCCTTCTCTTCCCCGCGCACCCATTTGTCCACCCCGGCCGCGCGCAGCGACGGCGCCAGCGTGCGATTGAGCAACAGGTGGTCGATGCGCAGCCCGGAGTCGTGCTGCCAGTGCTGGCGGAAGTAGTCCCAGAAGGTGTAGATCGGCGCATCGGGATGGAGGTGGCGGATCGCATCGGTCCAGCCTTGCGCCAGCAGGCGCCGGTAGCACTCGCGGCTCTCCGGTTGCAGCAGTGCGTCCTTGCGCCAGGAGCGCGGGTTGTAGATGTCGGCGTCGGTCGGCACCACGTTGTAGTCGCCGCACAGGATCACCGGGTGCTTCGAGTCAGCCAGCGTCCGGGCGTGGGCGATGAAGCGTTCGAACCACGCCAGCTTGTAGTCGAACTTGGGGCCCGGTTGCGGGTTGCCATTGGGCAGGTACAGGCAGCCGACGACGATGCCGTCGACGGCGGCTTCCAGGTAGCGGCTCTGCTCGTCGGCCTCGTCGCCCGGCAGGCTGCGCCGGATCTCCACCGGCTCCGTGCCGCGCGCCAGGATCGCCACGCCGTTCCACGAACGCTGCCCCTTCCAGAGGGAGTGGTAGCCGGCCTGCCGGATTTCGTCGGCCGGAAACGCTCCGTCGAGGGCTTTCAGCTCCTGCAGGCAGGCGACATCGGGCTGTTCGCGCGCGAGCCAGCGCAGCAGGTGCGGCAGGCGTGACTTGATGCCGTTGACGTTGAATGTGGCGATCTTCATCGGTGCGGCCCGATCCTACAGAGCTGCCCGGGACCGCGGGGTAGATTGGCGGCTACGACTTGCCCAGGCGCTTGCGGCTGAATGCCTCGGCGCCGCCGCTGCCCCCACCATCCGGAAAATCATGCGCATCCAGCCGCCTCTTGCGTCGGGCCGGCGCCTCGATGATCGTGCTCGAGGAGTTCTCGCCGTGGTCGGGCCGGGCCGGAACGGAGGACGTCGGGCGCTCACCGAGTTTTGCGCGGCTGGAGCGGGTGTCGCTGGACTTCATGCAGCCAATCTAGCCAACAACCCCGCCTGGCCATGTCGGACAAGCCCGCGATGGACCCCATGAAGACCGCGCGTGCCTGCTTCCTCGCCTGCATGGCGGCGGCGGCCGCGGCGGCGGCGCAGGGCGACGACCCGCTCAAGTCCCCGGCGTGCGCGCAGGCGCTGGAGCGCCTGCAGTCCGCCCGCGACGCCAGCGCAGGCGCGGCCGCGCTCGAGGGCTTGCGCAGCACCGCGGCCGCCACCTGCCTCGGCAGTGCGGCGCCCCCGCAACGTCCCGGCCGCGTCGCGCTGCCGCCCGTGTCCGTTCCACCGCCGCAAATCGTCGTGCCGGTGCGCGTCGCGCCGCTGCCGCCACCGGTGCTTGCACCGCCCCCCGTCCCCATCGACCGGCCACCGGCGCCCGCGCTCTGCGACGCCAGCGGCTGCTGGGCCAGCGACGGCATCCACCTGCGCCACGTCGGCCCGAACCTGCTCGGCCCCAACGGCACGTGCACGCAGCAAGGCGCGCTGGTCGCCTGTCCCTGACCCGCCTGCACGGGCTGCCTGCGCCGTCCTACAGTTTCGCCCCACGCCCTTGCCTAACGTGGATGGGCTGCCATTGGCAAAGGAATCCGAATGCCCGCACCCACAAGTTCCCGCACGCTCTGGAAGGGCGCCATCAGCTTCGGGCTGGTCCACATCCCGGTGACGCTGCACTCGGCGACGGCCGAGAACCGCATGAAGTTCAACCTTCTGGACAAGTCCACCATGACCCGCGTGGGCAACCAGCAGGTGAACAAGAACACCGGCGAAGCCACGGCGCGCGAGGAAATCGTCAAGGGCTTCGAGGTGGAGAAGGACCAGTTCGTGGTGCTCTCCCCCGACGAGATCAAGGCGGCGCTGCCTCGCTCCACGCAGACGATCGACATCGAGGCCTTCGTCGACCGCGAGCAGATCGCGGCGGTCTACTTCAACAAGCCCTATTACGTCAGCCCCGCGGGCAAGGGCGGGCAGAAACCGTTCGCGCTGCTGCGGGAGACCCTCAAGCGCACCGGCAAGGTCGGCATCGCCAAGGTGGTGATCTCCACCAAGCAGCACCTGGCGATGCTGATCCCGCACGGCAACGGCCTGGCGCTGAACCTGCTGCGCTGGTCGGACGAAGTCCGCGATACCGCGGGCCTGGCCTGGCCGGACGAAAGCGTCACGGTCAGCGCGGCCGAATTGAAGATGGCCGAGCAGCTGGTCGACGCCATGGCGGGCGACTGGCAGCCGGACCTGTTCCATGACGAGTTCCGCGAGAAGCTGATGGCGCTGGTGGAGGAAAAGTCGCGCGAAGGCGGCCTGCGCACCGTCGCCCCGGTGCCGGGCGAGGATGTCCAGCCGACGGCGGAAGTCATCGACCTCACGGAGCTGCTGCGGCGCAGCCTGAAGGGCAATGCGAAAACGCCGGCCGCCGCGCCGGCTGCGGCGAAGAAGACGGCGGGCAAGCGCGAGGAAGCCGCGGCCAACGACGAGGCCGTCCCGCTGAAGAAGGCCGCGGCGCGCAAGTCGCCGGCCACCGCGCGGGCCAGCGCCAAGCCCGCCTCGCGCCGCAAGGCCGGCTGATCGCCCCGGCGCCATGCAGTTCCAGCGTGCCGTCCTGGCGCTGGCCCTCGCCGCCGCCGCCGTCGCGGCTTGCGACGACACGCATGACGATCACACCGCCATCATGGGAGGCAGCGACGGCCGGCCGCGCGAAGCGTCGGCACCGGCGCTCACCGACGCGCGCGGCCGCACGATCCCGTACCCACGCCTGCCCGCCGACGCGCCCGGCCACGTGACGCCCGCCGGCGAGGACCATGCGGTGGCGGTCTGGATCCAGGATCACCAGCCCATGGCATCGACCTATGCGCCCACCAGCGGGTGGTCGCCGCCCCAGCCGCTGGAGAGCCTGTTTGGCGAAGCGAGCGACGCGCAACTGGTCGCCAATGCCGCAGGCACCGCGATGGCGGTGTGGCGGCACACCGTGGGCAGCATCCAGAGCCTGCGATTCAGCCGCTTCGAGCCGGCGGCGGGCTGGAGCGTCCCGGACGTCATGCCCGGAGCCCTGCCCCGGCCACCGGGGCAGGCCACGCCGCCCCGGCTGGAGATGGACGCGGCAGGCAACGTCACGGCACAGTGGCCGAGCGGCTTCGACGAGCGCGAAACGCAGGCGTCCCGCTATACGGTGGGACAAGGCTGGTCGCGGGCGGTCAGCGTGCGCCTGGCGGCCGCGGCGCCTGCATCTCCTTCGCCCCGGGCTGGCCCGCCTCCATGACCAGCCAGTCGGCAAAGGCGCGCGCCGCGGGATTGTGCTGCGCTTGCGGGGCGAGCGTGACGAAGTAGCCGCGCCGGGAGGCGGCGGGCGTGCGGAACGGCGCCACCAGTTTCTTCTGCCGCACGAGGTCCGCGAGCAGCGGCAAACGCCCGATGACCACGCCCTGCCCGGCCACGGCCGCAGCGACCGCATCGGTGTAGTGGGTGAAGCGCACCGCATGCGCCATGTGCACGCTGGCCAGGCCCATCAGCTGCAGCCAGGGCTCCCAGTCCACCGTCAGCGAGCCGTCGTGCATGTCGATGGTCAGCAGCGTGTGCTGCTCCAGGTCGGCCGGCGTGCGCAGGGGCCGTGCCCTGTCCTTGAGCAGCTGCGGCGCGCACATCGGCTGCACTTCCTCCTCGAACAGCACGGGCCCCACGCCCTGCGCGGCCGGCACGAAGCGCACGGCCAGGTCGACGTTGTCCCGTTCCAGGTCGACCAGCTTCAGCGTGGCCGCGACGCGCACTTCGACCTCCGGCTGCGCCGAGGTGAAGCGCGCGAGCCGCGGGATCAGCCAGAACGAGGCGAAGCCCGGAGTGCAGGTCACCGTCACCTGGCGGCGGCCCGTATGGGTGCGCACGCGCGCCGCCGCATCGCGCAGGCGTTCCAGGCTGTCCTCCACCGCGCGCCGCAGGATGAGGCCGGCTTCGGTCAGGGCCAGCGCGCGGTGCCGGCGCTCGAACAAGGCGGCGCCCACGCTCTCTTCCAGCTGCTGCACCTGCCGGCTCACCGCCGACTGGGACAGCGCGAGTTCGTCGCCGGCGCGCGTGAAACTGAGATGCCGCGCGGCAGCCTCGAAGGTGTGCAGCAGGTCCAGCCGCAGTTGCCGCGAACGCGGCGCGGGCGCGGCGTTCGCATTCCCGGAATGCATGCGAACCATGCAAATTCACCGTTTCTGCAATGGAGGTCGCCTCAGTATATTCATTCGCAGATTGCATGCAAAGGAGCTGCGATGGACCCCGCCACCACCACCCATGTCCTGCCCGCGCGGCAGCTTTTCAGCGTCCCGGACGCATCGGCCGTGCGCATCGTGTGCACCGCCGGCTCGCTCTGGCTCACGCTCGACCACGACCCGCAGGACGTGGTGCTGGAAGCCGGCGAAACCTTCGAGACATGCGAGCGCCGCGGGGCGCTGGTCTACGCCTTCCGGCCGTCCACCTTCGAGCTGGCGCCGCAACCTCAGCCCAGCATGCGGCGCAGGCTGGCGAAGAACAGCTCGGACTGCAGGCGCTCGCCCAGCGTCTGGGCGGCGACGCGGGCGGCGATCTCCGGCTGAACCGGCTGCAGCGGGCGCCCGGTGGACAGCGCGATCACCTGCGCCTGGCAGGCCCGCTCCAGGTAGTAGAGGTCGTCGAACGCGTGGTCCACCCGCTCGCCGCAGACGACCACCCCGTGGTTGCCGAGGAAGGCAACGTCGGCGCCGTGCATGGCGCGGGCGATGCGTTCGCCTTCCGAGGCGTCGAGCGCCAGCCCGTTGTAGTCGGCGTCGACCGCCACCCGCCCATGGAAGCGCATGGCCCCCTGCGACAGCGTCGTGTCCAGCCCGCGCAGGTCGGTCAGCGTGAGGGCGGTCGCGTGCGGCATGTGGGTATGCATCACGCACACCTTGCCCGCGATGCGGTGGACGGCCGCATGGATGAACATGGCCGTCGGCTCCACCGGGTGCCTGCCCGCCAGCCGGCGGCCCTGCGCGTCCACCAGCACGATGTCGTCCTCGCGCACCTCGCTCCAGTGCAGCCCGCGCGGGTTGAGCAGGAACCAGTCCGGACGCTGCGGCAGCGCCACGCTGAAATGGTTGCACACCCCCTCGCCCAGCCCGTGGTGCGCCGCCGCGCGCAGCGCCAGCGCCAGGTCGGATCGCAGGCTGCGCACTGAGGGGTCGACGAACAGGGATTCGGCTGCGGCTTCCGGCATGGGTGTCCTCCTGGGCGGATGGTAGCCGTCGCCGCGGGCGGTGCGTTGCGATGGATGAGAAGTTGTCCTACCGAGGATGGGGCATGCCGGCTGACAGGCATTCGTGGCCCAGCGGTCAGACTGGGTCGTACAGACAAGGTAACCGTGGCCAAACGCAGCAACAAGGCAGCAACGCCTCCGAAAGAGGGCCGCTCGCCGGAGACGAAAACCGCATGGGCCACCGAAAGCCATAGCGGCGAGGGGGCGGCGAGCGCGCTCAAGACCCTGCAGAAGATGGAAGAGCACCGGGATGCCGGCCGGCCGGCGGAGCCGCCGGTGGACGACCCGGATCACTGAGCCGCGGCTCAGGCCCGCGCCACCGGCAGGTCTTCCCAGCGCGTCGTGTACTGCGGCGTGCGCCATTGCTGCTTCATCGTCCAGCTTCGCGCATCGCCGCCGAGGCCGGCGCTCGCCACCTGCACCGTGCCGCGGCCGTAGCGGTCGTTCAGGCGATCCAGGGCGGCCATCAAGCCGCTGCCCGCAACGCGTCCCGCATCCTCCTCCAGCGCCAGTTCCCCCTGCTCCACGCCGGCGTCCTGCAGGTCCAGCAGGATCACGCCCGCCTTGTGGATGCGGTAGCCGGGCTGCCAGATGGACAGCAGCGCGCGCAGCGCGGCCTGCGTGATGCCGGCCGTGTCGTCGCTCGGCCGCCGCAGGGGCACCGTGGCGCTGCGCGCGTACTGCTTCTCGGAGCGCCGGAATGGGTTGGTGTGGATGAACACCAGCACCTGCGCCGCGCGCGTGCGCTGCAGGCGCAGCTTGAAGGCCGCCCGGGCGGCGTAGTCGCTCACCGCCTCCTGCAGGGGGCCGAGCGTTCGCACCGGTTCGCCGAACGCGCGCGTGCAGGCCACCTCCTTCTTCGGCGGCGGCACGTCCTCGAGCCCGATGCAGGGCACGCCCTGCAGCTCGCGCACCGTCCGCTCCACCACCACCCCGAAGCGGCGGCGCACGCTGCCGGCGTCCGCGCGGGCCAGGTCGAGCGCGCTGCGGATGCCGTCGCCCTCCAGCTGGCTGCCGGTGCGCGGCCCGACGCCCCACACGTCGCCGACCGCGGTGGCCGCCAGCACCTGGTCGGGCGTGCAGCCGGCGGGCAGCCGCGAGAGGTCGCACACCTGCGCCAGCGCGCCGGGGTAACTGGCCCCGGGCCGGCGTTCCGCATCCTTGGCGACGTGGTTGGCCAGCTTGGCCAGCGTCTTGGTGGGCCCGATGCCGATGCCGCAGGGGATGCCGATCCATTGCGCGACGCGCTGGCGCAGGCGCGCCGCGCGCTCGTGGAGGTCGCCCCGCACCCCGGCCAGCCCGACGAAGCACTCGTCGATGGAGTAGACCTCCTGCACGGGCCCGAGTCCCGCGGCGATGGCCATCAGCCGGCTGCTCATGTCCCCGTAGAGCGTGAAATTGGCCGACAACGCCACCACCCCGGCGTCGGCGAGCCGCGCCCGGATCTCGTGGAAGGGAGTGCCCATGCGGATGCCGAGCGCCTTGGCTTCATTGCTCCGGGCGATGGCGCAGCCGTCGTTGTTGGAAAGGACCACAACCGGGCGGCCGTTGAGGCTGGGACGGAACACGCGCTCGCAGCTCACGTAGAAGTTGTTGCCATCCACCAATGCATACATCGATGAACTGTACATGCATACAGTTCGCGCGCCCGCCGCTTACGAAGATTTGCCGTATCCGTGCGCCAGCTTGGAATTTGTCCTACACCCGACTGGCCGCGCAGATGACAGGATCGGCGCTCCCGACTTCCCGCGTCGAACGCCCTGCGTCCCCTGTTGTTTGAAATTCGCTGAACCCGCCCTGCTGGAGGCCGATCTCCACGCCCCGCTGCCCGCGTTGCGGGCCGCCACCCGCGGCCACCACGACCGCCTCGACCGCCTGATGGATCTGCGCCGCCTGGGCGAACGCACCCGCTACGCGAGCGTGCTGCAGGTCTTCGACCGCTTCCTGCCGGCCTGGGAGTCGGCCATCCTCGCCGCCCTGCCCGCCGTCCGGCACCCCTGGCTGCAGGCGCGGACGCGCCGCCATTTCGTCGCGCGCGACCTCCAGGTCCTGGGCATCGCGGTGTCCCCGCGGCCGGTGCACTTCGCTCCCATGGCGACCGAAGCCGCGGCCTGGGGCTCCCTCTACGTCATGGAAGGTTCGGCCCTGGGAGGCCAGGTGATCACGCGCGGGCTGGCGGCCCACGGCCTGGGGCCCGAGACCGGCGCCGCCTATTTTCACGGGTGGGGCGAGTCCACCGGCGCCATGTGGCGCGAATTCCGCGAGCAGCTCGAGCGGGAACTCGAAACACCGGACGCGCTGTCGCGCGCCTGCGCCAGCGCGTGCACGACCTTCGACTGCCTGGCCGCCTTGCTGGAAGACGCATTGCATGAGCGCGCTGCCGCTGCCTGACCTGGCGCAGTGCGCCGACGAGCCGATCCGGGTTCCGGGCGCCATCCAGCCGCACGGCCGCATGGCCGTGCTCCATGCGCACGACGGGCGCCTGCTGGCCCATAGCGCCAACTGGCCCGGCGCCGCTGCCGTGGCCGATGCGCTCCGCGCGCTGCCGGTGGACCCGGCCAGGCTGCAATCCGGCGACGCCCCCGCGTGGATCGGCACCATCCCGATCGATGGCCGCAACTGGGACGTCGGCGCGCACCGCCAGGGCGACGCCGTGGTGGTGGAGTACGAGCCCGCCGGTCCGGCCGCCAGCATGCACGCCCCGATCTATTCCGTGGCGCGCGAGCTGCTGCCGCGGCTGCAGCAGGCGGACTCGGTCGCCCGCCTGTGCGAGGTGGTCGCGCGCGAAATGAAGCGCCTCACCGGCTATGGCCGCTGCCTGATCTACCGCTTCGATGCCGACGGCCACGGCGAAGTCCTCGCCGAACGCATCGATCCCGGCTACCAGTCGTACGCGGGCCACCGGTTCCCCGCGTCGGACATTCCGCAGCAGGCTCGCGCGCTCTACCGCATCAACCACATCCGCGTGATCCCGGACGCGAACTACGACCCGGTGCCCCTCGTGCCGGCGGAGGACGCGATGGACGCCGGCGCCCTGGACCTCGGCTTCGCCGCGCTGCGCAGCGTCTCCCCGGTGCACCTGGAATACATGCGCAACATGGGCACGCTGGCATCGATGTCGGTCTCCATCGTCGCCCGCGGCCGCCTGTGGGGCCTGGTCTCCTGCCACAACCACGAGGCGAAGCACCTGCCGTTCCAGACCCGGGTGGCGTGCGAGCACCTCGGGCGGCTGCTGTCGATGCAGATCCAGGCGCAGGAGGACAACGCGGACGTCGCCCAGCGGCTGGCGCTGCACCAGCGGGTGCTGCGGCTGGTGGCGATGATGGCCGAGACCGACGGGACGCTGCAGCAGCTCGTGGCGCCCGACCACCTGCTGCACGAACTCACGGATGCCGCCGGGGCGGCCGTGGTGCTGAACGACAGCTGCTGGACGATCGGCCAGACACCGGGCCAGGACGCGGTGCGCAAGCTCGCGCACTGGGTGGTGGAACGGGGTCAGGACCTGTTCAGCACCGACCGCCTGCCGGAGGTGTACCCCGGCGGGGCGGCCCTGTTGCCGGATTGCGCCGGCGTGCTGGCCGTGTCGATCTCCCAGGTGCATCGCCACGTCGTGCTGTGGTTCCGTCCGGAACTGGTGCAGACCATCCGGTGGGCCGGCGACCCCCGCAAGACGGTGCCGTCGCATGGCCGCATCCATCCCCGCAGGAGTTTCGAAAGCTGGAACGAGCGGGTGCGCGGACGCAGCGCGCCCTGGCTCGTGGCGCAGCACGCCGCCGTGCTGGAACTGCGCCAGGCGCTGCTGGCGCTGGTGCTGCGGCGGGCCGAGGAAATGGCGGGCCACGCCGTCGAACTGGGCCGCGTGAACAAGGAACTCGAGGCCTTCAGCTACACGGTTTCGCACGACCTGCGCGCGCCGATGCGCCATATCGCGGGCTACGTGGACCTGGTGGTCGAGGACAATCCCCAGCTCGACGAACGCGCCCAGCGTTACCTCAAGCACGTCAAGGGCGCCGCCTCGTACGCAGGGCAGCTGGTCGACGCGCTGCTCGATTTCTCCCGCCTCGGCCGCGCCGGCCTGAAGCCCTCCTGGGTGGAAACCGCGCCGCTGGTGGAGGACCTGATCGCGGAAATCCGGCAGCACGAACCGGGCCGCCGCATCGAGTGGGACCTGCAGGCGCCGTTGCCGCGCGTCTGGGCCGACCCGCTGCTGCTGCAGGTCGCGCTGCGCAACCTGCTGTCCAACGCCGCCAAGTACACGCGCAACCGCGAGACGGCGACCGTCCGCATCACGGCCGTCGGCGGTCCCGAAGGCGCAGGACTGGAGATCCAGGACAACGGCGTCGGCTTCCCGATGAAGTACGTCGGCAAGCTGTTCGGCGTGTTCCAGCGGCTGCACCGCACCGAGGACTTCGACGGCACCGGCATCGGCCTGGCCAACGTCAAGCGCATCGTCGAACGCCACGGCGGCACCGTCTGGGCGCGCGGCGAGCCGGATCGCGGCGCCACCTTCGGCTTCATGCTGCCCCTCCCCATGCCAACCAGGACCGACGCCGGGAGCGTCGGCAGAACCGAGGAGTCCTCCTGATGCTCAAGCCCATCCTGCTCGTCGAGGATGATCCCCGCGACCTCGAGCTCGCCCTGGTGGCGCTGGAGCGCAGCCAGCTGGCCAACGAAGTGATCGTCGTGCGCGACGGCGAGGCCGCGCTCGACTACCTGACGCGAAGCGGTGACTACGCGCAACGCCCGGAAGGCAATCCCGCGGTGATCCTGCTGGACCTGAAGCTGCCCAAGGTCAACGGCCTCGAAGTCCTGCAGGCCGTACGCAGCACCGATCCGCTGCGCAGCGTGCCGGTGGTGATGCTGACGTCCTCGCACGAGGAAACGGACGTGCTGCGCAGCTATCAGCTGGGCGTCAACGCCTACGTGGTCAAGCCGGTGGAGTTCAAGCACTTCGTCGAAGCCATCGCGGACCTCGGCATCTTCTGGGCCGTGCTCAACGAGCCGCCGCCGGGCTCGCTGCGCACGGCAAGGCGCCGGCATGACTGACGCGCAGGCCGCCGATCCGCGGGCGTTGAGCGCCCTGCTGGTGGAGGACTCGCGGCTGGACGTGGAACTGCTGCGCGTGCAGCTGGAACGCGCGTACCCGAACGTGGAGCTGCTGGTGCTGCGCGACGAAACGGCCTTCTGCGACGCCCTCGCCGGCCGGTCGTTCGACGTGATCCTGTCCGACTACGAGCTGCCGGGCTTCACCGGCGCCGACCTCCTGGAGCACCGCAATGCCCAGGCGCCGGGCACTCCGTTCATCTTCGTGTCCGGCGTCATCGGCGACGACAACGCGGTGGAACTTCTCAAGCGGGGCGCGACCGACTACGTGAGCAAGTCGCGCCTGGCGCGGCTGGCGCCGGTGCTGCGCCGCGCGCTGCGCGAAGCGGACGACCGGCGCGGCCGGGTCGACGCGGAGCGGCAGCTGCGCCACGCCGACGTCACCTTCGCCAAGGTCGTCGACAGCCTGCGCGACTACGCCGTGATCCTGCTGGACGACGGCGGCGGCATCCGCTTCTGGAACCGGGCGGCGCGCGATGTCTTCGGCCACGAGGCCTCCGAGGTGCTGGGCCGCTCGGCGGCCCTGCTGTTCCCGCCGGAGGACGGGCCCGCGGAGGCCCTGCGCGCCGAGATGCAGCACGCGCGCGAGCACGGCAAGGCGGGGGACAACCGCTGGCTCGTCGCGCGCGACGGGCGCAGGCTGTGGGCCGAGGGCGTGCTCACCGCCCTGGAGGACGACCGGGGCGTCCGCAGCGGATTCTGCAAGCTGGTGCACGACCGGACCGAAGGCTACCTGGCGGAGCAGGCGCTGCGCGCCGCCAAGGAGGAAGCCGACCGGGCCAACCGGGCCAAGGACCGCTTTCTCGCCGTGCTGTCGCACGAACTGCGCACGCCGCTGGCGCCGATCACGACGGCCGTCCACGTGCTGGAGAAGGCCGCCAAGGTGGACGAGCGGCATCGCGACCTGCTGCCCATGATCCGGCGCAACGTGGCCCTGGAGGCGCGCCTGATCGACGACCTGCTGGACCTGACGGCCATCAGCGCCGGCAAGGTCAGCCTGCACGCCGCGCGCGTCGACATGCACCAGCTCGCGCGGGCCGTCGTCGAGATGGTGGGCGAGACGCTGGCGCAGAAGGCCATCGCGTTCGAGATGCGGCTCGAGGCGCCGGCGCCGCACGTGGAGGCGGACCAGGCCCGCATGCAGCAGGTGCTTTGGAACATCATCCGCAACGCGATCAAGTTCACGCCGCCCGGCGGCCGCGTTCTCCTGCGCACGTGGTGCGAGGACGGCCAGTTCGCGCTGTCCTGCACCGACTCGGGCATCGGCATCGCGCCCGAAGCGCTGCCCCGCATCTTCCAGCCCTTCGAGCAGGCCGACGCCGAAGTGTCGAGCCGGTATGGCGGCCTGGGCCTCGGGCTGGCCATCGCGCAGGGACTCATGCACCAGCACGGCGGCCGCATCCACGCCGGCAGCGACGGTCGCGGCAGCGGCGCCACCTTCACCATCACGCTGCCGCTGGCGAACGCGCCGGCCGCGCACGCCGAGGCGCCGGAGCGCGAAAGCGCCGCCGGCGCCGCGGCGAGCAAGCGGCTGCTGCTGGTGGAGGACAACGAGGACGCCGCCACCGTGCTGGCCCTGTGCCTGCAGGAGTATGGCTACGTGGTGCACCACGTGGGCACGTGCGCCGACGCCCTGGCCACCGCGCGGGCGTCGTCCTTCGACGCGGTGCTCACCGACCTGGGCCTGCCGGATGGCAGCGGCATCGAGGTGGGGAAGGCGCTGTCGCGCGACCTTCCGGTGGTGGCGCTCAGCGGCTACGGCAGCGAGCAGGACCTGGCGCGCTCGGCGCAGGCGGGCTTCGCGGCGCACCTCGTCAAGCCCGCGGACCCCGCGCAAGTGCACGCGACCCTCACGCAGGTGCTGGCGCGTCCCGCGGAGAGCGCCTGAGCTTCGTAGGGCTGCGCAAGCACAGCGGGGAGCGCGCAGTCGGACGGCCGTTGCCGTCCGGGTCTTACAGCCGGGCTTTCGGGCAGCTCCCACAATTCGCAGCACCAACTAATCAAGGGAGTCTAGCCATGCGTAAAACTGCTTTCGTCCTCGCCGGCATCGTGTCCGCCGCTTCCATCGCCCTGGTCGGCTGCGACGTGCAGAAGACCCAGGAAGGCAACGTCGAAGTGCCGAAGTTCGAAGTGTCGAAGACCAAGGAAGGCGACGTGACGCTGCCGAAGTACGACGTCGACGCGCCCAAGGTGGACGTGACCACCGAGCAGAAGACCGTGGACGTGCCGAAGGTCGGCGTGTACACCGAGAAGGAAACGCTGACGGTTCCGAAGGTGGACATCACCCCGGCCGGCCAGAAGGACGACGACAAGGTCGCCGAGAAGAAGTAAGCGCCCGGACAACGCCGGGGTTTCGGGGGGCCGCATTGCGGCCCTTTTTCATGCTGCGGGACAATCGGCGCATGTGCAACCGCTATCGGCCCGTGAGCGTGACCGTCGTGCGCGACGTCTTCGGCTTCACCCTGCTCGAGCAGCCGCAACCGCTGTATGCCACCCAGGGCATCGGGCCGTGGCAGCAAGGGCCCTTCATCCGCGCCGGCTCGGCCCATGTGGGCCAGTGGGGGCTGATCCCCTGGTTCAGCAAGGCGCGCCGTCCCACCGGCCGCGGCGGGCGCCCCATCAGCACCAACAACTGCCGCATCGAGACCGTGGCCACGGCCCCGAGCTTCAAGGGCCCCTGGCTGCGCGGCCAGCGCTGCCTGGTGCCCGCGGTGGACTACGACGAGCCTTACTGGGGCACGGGACGGAACGTGTGGTGGCGTTTCGCGCGCCGCGACCAGGCGCCCTGGGCCCTGGCCGGCCTGTGGAACGAATGGACCGATCCGGCCACGGGCGAAGTGGTGCAGAGCTACACCATGCTGACGCAGAACTGCGACGCCCACCCGCTGCTCAGTCGCATGCACAAGCCGGACCCCGCCTTGCCGGCGCACGCGCAGGACAAGCGATCGGTCATCCCCATCGAGCGGGAGCACTGGGACCGCTGGCTCAACGGCAGCGTCGAGGATGCGATGGCGCTGGTGCGCCTGCCACCGCCGGAGCTGTTCGCGCACGGCCCGGCGGATCCGTCGCACCAGGCCGCCCTGCCGCTGCTCAACGAAATTTCTTGACCGCCCCCGTCACGACGCCGCAGATCGACAGCGTCTGGCCCTCGCGCAGCAGGATGTCGGGGAACGTCGGGTCGGCTGCCACGAGCTTGACCTTGCCCGCGCGCCGGTGAAGGTACTTCACGGTGAAGTCGTTGTCGATCTCGGCGACCACGATGTCGCCGTGCAGGGGATCCAGCGCGCGGTTGACGACCAGGATGTCGCCGTCCGCGATCCCCGCTCCCAGCATGGAGCTGCCTCGCACGCGCCAGAAGAAGGTGGCGGCCGGATGCGTGATGAGGAGGTCGTTGAGGTCGTGGCGCTTGACCGCGAAGTCGTCCGCCGGCGACGGGAAGCCCGCACGCACCGTGCCCTGCACCATCGGCAGGCGAAGCGCCGGTGCGGCGCGGTACGGCCAGGGCGCCGCGCGGCTGTCACTGTTCATTCATCCAGTATAGCCTCCGGCGCATTGGCGGCATTGGCGGCGGGCGCGCCACGCGGCGTTGTAGGACCGGACGCTGCACCCGCGACGGACAAACACCGGCGCCGGGCCCATGCGCCCCGACGAGGTAGGAAGCGCCTTAGACTTCCGCCCTGCGCCACAGCGCGATCGCGCGTCGATTCCGTGCCACACAACAAATTTCCAGCCCACGTCCTCCTCGTCGACGACCAGCCCGCCAACCTCCTCGCGCTCGAAGCCGCGCTGGACTCGCTGGGCGTCAACATGGTGCGGGCCGTATCGGGCCCGCAGGCGCTGAAGGAACTCGAGGGCCGCGACTTCGCGGCGGTGCTGCTGGACGTGCGCATGCCCGGCATGGACGGCTTCGAGGTGGCCCGGCAGATCCGCGCGCGGCCGCGCTCGCGCTTCACCCCGATCCTGTTCGTCACCGCCGGCGACGACCCCGACGAGGCCATGTTGTCGGCCTACGCGCTCGGCGCCGTGGACTTCCTCGCCAAGCCGCTGCGGGCCGAGGTGCTGAAGGCCAAGGTCAGCGTGTTCGTCGAGCTGTACCGCAGCAAGGAAGAATTGCGCGCCCGGGATCGCCGCGACTTCGAGCAGCGGCTGGAGGCCAAGGAGGAGCGCTATCGCGCCCTGTTCGAATCCATCGACGAGGGCTTCTGCGTCATCAAGCTGCAGCGCAACGCCAGTGGCCAGGTCGTCGACTACCAGTTCGAGGAGGCGAACGAGGCGTTCGCCATGCACACCGGCTTCCAGGATGCCGTCGGCAAGACCATCCGCCAGCTGGTGCCCGACCACGAAGACGAATGGTTCGCCGTCTACGACCGGGTGGCGCAGGCGGGCGAGGCGACGCGCTTCGTGCAGGAAGCCAAGTCCCTCAAGCGCTGGTTCGACGTCTATGCCAGCCGCCTCGGCGGGCCGGGCAGCGACCTCGTCGCGGTGCTGTTCTCGGACATCACGCAGCGCCTGGTCGCCGAGCAGGACATGCGGCGGCTGAACGAGGAGCTCGCGCAATCCAACCGCCGCAAGACCGAGTTCCTGGCCACGCTGGCACACGAGCTGCGCAACCCGCTGGCGCCGCTGTCGAACGGCCTGCACCTGATGCGCATGGCGTCCACCAAGCCGGAACTGCTGGAGAAGACGCGGCAGATGATGGAGCGGCAGGTCCAGCACATGGTGCACCTGGTGGACGACCTGCTGGACGTCGCCCGCATCAGCACCGGCAAGGTGGAGCTGCGCCGCCGCCGCATGGACCTGAAGGAAGTGGTGGCCACGGCCGTCGAGACCAGCGCCTCGCTGGTCGACGCCGGCGGTCATGCGCTGTCGGTGGAGCTGCCGCCGCAGCCGCTGCCGATGGACGCCGATCCGACGCGCATCGCGCAGGTGGTGAGCAACCTCCTGAACAACGCCGCCAAGTACACGCCGGAAGGCGGCCGCATCAGCCTGCGCGTGTGGGCGGAAGGACAGGAAGCCGTGCTGTCGGTCACCGACACCGGCATCGGCATCGAGCCCGATGCCATCTCCAAGGTCTTCGAGATGTTCGCGCAGGTCCCCAGCAACGCCGGCAAGCCGCAGGGCGGGCTGGGCATCGGCCTGTCGCTGGTGCAGAGCCTGGTCGCCCTGCATGGCGGCAGCGTCAGCGCCTCCAGCCCGGGCAGCGGCAAGGGCAGCACGTTCACCGTGCGCCTGCCCCTCGCGGCGGCGGCCGAGGCCGATGCGGGCGTGCGGCAGCCGGTCGAGGGCGGCAAGCCCGACCAGCTGCACGTGCTGGTGGTGGACGACAACACCGACGCCGCCGAAAGCCTGGGCGTGCTGCTGGACATCGAGGGCCACGCCGCGCACATCGCGCACACCGGCGCGGAGGCGCTGCAGGTCGCGCAGTCGCAGGCGCTGGACGTCGTGTTCCTGGACATCGGGCTGCCGGACATGAGCGGCTACGACGTGGCCCGCCGCCTGCGCCTGCTGCCCGGCATGCAGAAGACGCTGCTGGTGGCGCTGACGGGATGGGGCACGCAGGACGACCGGCAGCGCACGCGCGACGCCGGCTTCGACCGCCACCTCACCAAGCCGGCGGAACTGCTCGCGGTCGAGGAACTGCTGCGCGCGGCGGCGAAGTCGCGCACGCCCGAGCGGACCTAGAGGCGCGCGAGCAGCCCGCGCGCGACGCTTTCCAGTTCGGAGGCCAGGGGCTGCACGGCCTCCGCGCCGTCGGCGGCCGATCGCGCGGACTGCCAGAGGCGCTCCAGCTCTTCCCGGCGCGACTCGACCGCGGCGATCACCTCGCTGCGCCAGTTGGCCGGCGGCGAGTCCCCGCCGTCCTCCTGGATGCCGCGGTGCGCCACCACCAGGTAGGCGAGCAGCAGGCTCTCGGCGACGTTCTGCAGCAGCTCGTCGCCGAGCTGCACGTGCGGTTGCCCGCCCGGCGCCGTGCGGTTCTTCCACGCCGCCGCCACGTAGGCGGCGCCGCCGCCGATCATCGCCCCCAGCGCCGCCGCGGCGCCGAGCGTGAGCCCGCCGGTGAGCAGGTCGATCCCCGCGCCCATGGCGGCGCCGGTCGCCGCGCCGGCCATGCCGGCCTGCGGCGTGTCGACGGTGTGCTGCTCGGTGAAGCCATGCTCCAGCCGCGCCGCCGCCACCAGGGCGACCGGGCTGCCGGTGCGGTGCAGCTGCACCAGCCGCGCGAAGACGTCCGCCTCGCCGGCGCGCACCCGCTGGAGCAAGGCGCCGCGCGCCTCTTCGCGGGCCCGCTGCGAGGCATCGCGCTCCGCCGCATTCACCAGGTGGCGCAGGCCGACCGGGGCGTTGCCCACTTCCTCGGAGTCCCGCGCCGCCCGCACCAGCTCCGTCGCCAGCAGCCGCATGGCTTCGGCGAAGCGCACGGCATGGCGGTCGCGCCAGGTGGCGGCCAGCCGCTCGAAGCCGGCGCGCTTGCTGGTGGCGATGCGGGCGGCGGCGGCATCCAGCAGCAGCGCGTCGCCCATCCAGTGCGAGGTGGCGGCGTCCAGCGGCAGGACGTCGGCCGCGATGCCGAGCCGGCGCACGGCGTCGCGATAGAGGGCCGCGTCCCGCGGCGCCAGCACCAGCGCGGGCTGCGCCACCCAGTGCAGCAGGCGCGTGGCGCCCTCCAGGTCCCCCACGCGCTGCGGCAACAGGATCATCAGGTCGGTTTCGGCCAGCGTGGACTGCACGGCATCGGGCGGCCGCGCGGGCGCCGGCGCCTTGAAGCGTGCCATCAGGTCCTGCAGCCACGCCTGCGCGGCCGTCGCCCCGGCGGTGACGGCAGTGGCGGCGGGCGGCGGCGGGCGGAAACCGTCGGGCACGTCGAACACCCGCAGCACGTCCCCCTTGGCCGTGCTCAGCACCGTCCAGGCGGCCGCCGGTTCCGGCGGCGCGCGGTCGGCCACTTCGCGCAGCATGCGCATCAGCGGCTCGCGGGCCGGGCCGGCCCCGAGGATGCCGATGGTGATGCGCGCCGGGCTCACGCGCGCCAGCAGCTGCACGAAGTACGCGTCGCGCAGGTCGATGCGCACGGCCCGGCCCTGCCTGCGGCGGCGCCAGGCGGCCACCGACGCCAGCAGCAGCCGCGGCAGCACCACCAGCAAGGCCAGCAGCGCGACGTACATCCAGATCCAGCGCCTGGCCTCTTCGACCCCGATCGCGGCGCCGGAGCGGAACGCCATGCGCTGCAGGTCAGCGACGCTGAAGGCGTCGAAGGGCAGCAAGGCCACGACCGGGGCGAACAGCAGCCGCAGGAAGGCGTGGACCTGCTCCACCCCGAGCAGCGTGCTCTCCCAGCCGACGCGGTATTCGCGCACCACGCCGCCGCCGACGATGGAGAACATCAAGCCGACGGCCCAGCCGGCGGCACAGAGATGCAGCAGTTGCTTGCCCCACAGCCATTGCTGCGCGCCGGTGGCCAGCAGCCATTGCTGCTGGAAGCGCGCCAGGACATCGGTGCGCAGGCGTCCGGTGCGGCGGCCGTTGCCGGGGATCCCGCTCACCCAGCGCTGCACGCGGGCCAGCGGCAGCTGCGGCACCAGCCGCGCCGGCAGCAGCACGGACACGGCCAGCAGCAGGTAGGCGGCCAGGTTCCAGAACAGCACGCCCAGCAGCGGGGGCGACAGCATGTTCACCTGCTGCGGGTTGTCGATGCGATCGATGGCCGCCCCGATGAGGCAGACCGCCACCGGCAGGCCGGCCATCAGCCAGTGTCGCCAGGGCTCCGGGTCCTGCAGCGCAGCGACGCGGGGATTGCGGTTTTCCACCGCCGCCAGCATGCGGCGGGCGCGCTGGCGCAGGTATTCGGCAGGGTCGACGCCGCCGGACGGCGGGCGGCTGGCGGCGAGCGCATCCCGTTCGAGCTGCTCGCGCTCCACGTCGCTCAGCAGCTTGCCCTGCGTGTCGACGTCCTCGATCGCGCGCACCAGGACAAGCTGCCGCGCGCTGGCTTCATCGAGGTGCAGGATGCCGTCTTCCACTGCGCCCGAGTCTAGGCGCATCCGCGGCCCCCGGGGTCAGCGGGCCTGGCGCAGGAAGCGCCGCACGTTGTCGGGGTCGTGCCCGACGTACGTCACGGCGTGTTCGAGCTCGCTTTCGCTGCAGCCCAGCCAGTTGCACCAGTTGCGGCGCTCCCAGGCGGGCTCCAGGTGGATCAGCAGTTGTTCGTGGTCCATCATCTTGCCTGCGTCTTCGGACATGGTCAGTTCCTCCTAGCCGATGCATGCAGGTTAGGTCGGCGGTCACGCAAGCGCGGCAAGACAAGCGACCGCGATCCCGTCCGCCCACGCTTTCCCACCGTGTAGGACACCCCAGCAGCGCGGCGAAGGGCCAAGCTCGTAAACGCCTTGTTACGCCGGGGACAGCGGCTAAACTGCCCCGATGTTCCAGAAAACCCTGCTGATCCTCGCGATCGCCGTCGCCTGCACCAGCGTGCAGGCCCAGTCCACTCCCGCCAAGAAGGAACTCGCCGCGCGCATCCTGAAGGCGCAGCAGCCCGGCATCGACCAGCTCGCCCGGGGCCTCGTCGAGGAGCCCGCGCTCGAGATGATGGCCCGCGCCAGCGCCGCCCTGCCCGCCCGCGTCGCCGCGGACCGCCGGGAAGCCGTGGCCAAGGACATCCAGGCCGATGCCCGCCGCTTCGTCGACGAGACCACGCCGATCGTGCGCGAGCGCGCCGCGCGGCTGGCGCCGTCCACCGTCGGCGCCCTGCTCGAGGAGAAGTTCACCGAGGACGAACTCAAGCAGATCGCCGCCATGCTCGAATCCCCCACCTTCGCCAAGTTCCAGCAGCTCGGTGGCGACATGCAGAAGGTGCTGGCCGAGAAAGTCGTGGCGGACACCCGCCCCCAGGTCGAGCCGAAGGTTCGCGCGCTCGAGGAGAGCATCGCCCGCCGCCTGGGCATCACGCCCAACGCAGCCGGCGCCGCACCCGCGCCGCAGGCCGGCGCCAAGCCGCCGGCGAAGAAGTAACCCGGCAAGACGGAAAAAAGGCGGCCGGGCGGCCGCCTTTTTTCATTCCCGGCAGGCGCTCAGGCCGCGTCCGGCGCCGGCGTCTGCGCGATCGCGCCGTTCAGCCCCACTTTCGAGTCGAAGCTGAAGCAGGCCGCCTCGAACGAGCGGATCTCGAACAGGGCGTCCTTCAGGCTCATCTCGCCGTGCTCCATCAGCTTGCCGGCCAGGTGCTCGGTCAGCGGCTTCAGCCGCGCCAGCGTCGCCTTGGTCTCGCCGTAGAGGCGCTCGCTCTGCATCTCCATGATGGAACGCGTCTCGTCGTCCACCGTGCGCGACGCGGTTTCGTTCAGGGCGCCGAAATTCAGCCGCGTCTTGCGGTACATGCCCATCTCGGCCACCGCGTGGCCGTTGGTGGTGCCCTCCTCGCCGAAGAACAGCTCCTCGTTCGCCATGCCGCCCAGCAGCACGCGCACGTCGTGCTCGATGTCGGCCTTGGTCTTGAGCAGGTTGGAGCCCTGCTTGTGGAACACGAAGCCGAGCGCGTTGTTGCGCGGATTGGCCTTCAGCGAGATCTTGATGGTCTTCATCTCGGCCTGCAGCTTCTCCCAGTCGCTGCCGGCGCGCTTGCGTTCCAGCTCGAAGTCGACCAGGAAGTGGCCCCACTCGTGGATGGCGATGATGCGGCGGTCCCGCTCGCGCTCCTTGGTGGTGTTGCTGTTGACGTTGCCCACCATCACGCGCTCGGCGGCCTGCATCAAGGTGTCGGTGTCGATCAGCTCGCCGGCCTGCACCGCGGTGATGCCGGCCTGGTTGACGATGGTCTCCAGGTCCGCCGGGCTGCGGCCCTCGGTGATCTCCACCAGGTGGCGCATGTCCAGGGTGTTCCCGACCTTCTCCGAACGCTGGCCCAGGTAGTGCTCGATGATGGAACGGCGCTCTTCCTTGTTCGGCAGGCGGAAGTCCACCTTCATCTGGAAGCGGCGCAGCATCGCCTCGTCCATCGGCATCGTTTCGCTGTTGAAGTTGGAAGCGACGATCCAGATGATCTCGGCCTCGGCCTTGGTCCGCACGCCGTCCAGGATGGCCAGCAGCATGTTCTGCGTGTCGTCGTCGAACTTGCGGTGGCCGCCGCGCTTCATGAACAGGTCCTGCGCCTCGTCGAGGAACACGATGCAGCGCTTGCGGCGCTTGGCCATCGAGACGATGCGCGACAGCGTGTTGGCGCCGCCGCCGACGAAGCCGGTTTCCAGGTTCACCGCGGAGTGGAACAGGATCGGCAGGTTCAGCTCCTTGGCCAGGTAGCTCGCCAGCTTGGTCTTGCCGGTGCCGGCCGGGCCGCTGAACATCACGTTGAACGGCTTGTTGATGCCGTACTCGGCGTACTCGGCGCGCCGCTCGTACTGGTCCTTGATCTGCCGCACTTCCTTCTTGATGTCGTCCATGCCGACCAAGTCCTCGATCGAGCCGTGCACCTGGGTGGGCTCGATGAAGCGCAGCGACTTGAACTGGCCCTTCAGGTGGAACGCGAGGAAGCCCAGCAGGCCCAGCGTGAGCGCCGCCGACAGCGCGCCGCTGACGCCGGCCTTCCAGCCGTCCTTCTCGGACTGCGGGCGGGCCCCGGCGAAGCGCTCGTCCAGCTTGTCCAGCATGCCGAGGCTGGTGGCGCTGAGTTCGCCGCGCGGAATGAACACCAGCTTGCCGCCCCAGGACGCCGTGACGGCCTTGTCGGCGAAGATCTTGGTCTCCATGTCGCTCGGGTACCAGGCGTACTGCTTGCCGCCCGACTCGATCAGGAGGATGCGCTCGGACACGTTCCACATCAGCGGCTTGTAGATCACCGTGATGCTGTCCACCGGGTTGCGCTCCAGGAAGCCCAGCACCGAACCGGTGCCGAACACCACCGGCAGCTTTTCGTTCAGGGTCCACAGGGCGTCGCCGCCGGCTTGCCCCGACATCGCCTTCACCTGTTCGGCCACGGCGGCCTGGCGCTGCCACAGCACGAAGGAGTAGCTGGCCGTCACGGGGATCAGGACCGCGACGGCGATCACCAGCATCTTGACGGCGGTGGACTGGATCGTGAACCAGTCGGACAGGCGCGAGCCCAGCTTCTTGATGCTGAGCCAGACGCTCGGGGCGCCGGGGCCTGCGCCGGCGCTCTCGGCGGTGTCTTCCTTGGCGGTGAGTTCGGACATGGTCTTCCTGGTCGAATCGCCGTCGCGCGCGGCGCGCCGGCTGGCAAGAAATGGGGCGAAGCGGTCATCTGGAAACGACCCTTCTTGTCAGAGTCATCCTACAGAAAGGGTTCCGCACAAGCGACAAGAGAAATCGGCTTGTCACCCGGCTGCCGCGGGCCTCGTGACAAATTCACGAATGGTGGTGTTGGCAAAGTGCCGCATGGCTGGCGGGCCCGCGAATCGAAGGAACCCCGCACGCCATTTGCACTCTCACATCCTGAGCCGGGTTCTTTTTCAAGTTTCTTTCCCGGCTACTTATCCCCTCGGGGCAGCAGTGCCCCGGGGGATTTTTTATGGCGCGGCCGTTCCCTGCAGGCTCGCCGCCTGCCAGAACGCCTCCGCATACGCCCCCAGCGGCGCGGGATCCCGATACAGGCGGATCTCCACGGGGATCCGCCAGTGCCGCGGCCCGGCCACCTGCAGGCGCGCCGCCGCGAGTTCGTCGCGCACCATCGATTCCGGCAGCCAGGCGAGGCCCCGGCCTTCCAGCGCCATGGACTTCAGCACCGAGGCGAGATGCGCGGTGAACACCGGCCGCAACCCTGCCCCGGCGAGTTCGGCCCCCAGAGCCTGCCGGACGATGCGGCCGAGGCCGGACTCGTCGCTGAAACCCAGCAGCGCGCGCTCGGGCGCGCCGTGTGCGTGCACCGGCAGCAGCACGTCCGCGCCGATCACCACCGAAGGCGCCCCCGCCGCATCGAGTTCACCGCCCGCGCCCGCCGGCGCATGGGCGATCACGAACTGCACCTGGTGCTGAGCCAGCAGGACCTCGCAGCGCTGCAGCACGTCGGAGACCAGCCGGATCGGGCCGCCCGATGCGTGCGGCTCCAGCCGCTGCAGCCAGGAAGGCAGGAAAGTGAAGGACAGCGCATGGGTCGCGGCCAGCCGCAAGGTGGCGGCGCTGGCCTGCGCGGTGGCGCGGGCCTGCGGCGGCAGCAGCGCAACGCGCGCCAGCAACTCCTCCGCCTGCGGCCGGAACCACTCGCCCGCCGGCGTCAGGACGGCCGGCTGGGCGCTGCGGTCGAACAGCTCCGTGCCGAGCCACTCCTCCAGCGCCCGGACGCGCCGGCTGAAGGCCGGCTGCGTCATGTGGCGCTCCTCGGCGGCCCGCGAGAAGTTGCCGCTGGCGGCGAGCGCGAGGAAATCCTCGAGCCAGGAGAAGTTCATGGCCGGTGCCCTGGCGGCATGGAAGTCAAGAAAAGCGGCATTGGCGCGGCCGGGCGCGATTCGCGATGATCCCGCTTCCAAGGAGCCACCATGAAGATCGTCGAGATCCGCGAAAAGACCGTCCCCATCAGTTCCCCCATCCGCAACGCGTACATCGACTTTAGCAAGATGACGCTGAGCCTCGTGGCCGTGATCACCGACGTCGTCCGCGACGGCAAGCCGGTGGTCGGCTACGGCTTCAATTCGAACGGCCGCTACGGCCAGGGCCAGCTGATGCGCGAGCGCTTCCTGCCGCGCGTGATGGAGGCGAAGCCCGACGCGCTGCTCGACGCCCGCGGCGTGCTCGACCCGCACAAGGTGTGGGACACGATGTTCCGGAACGAGAAGCCGGGCGGCCACGGCGAGCGCTCGGTGGCGATCGGCACCATCGACATGGCCGTCTGGGACGCGGTCGCGAAGATCGAGAACAAGCCCCTGTTCCAGCTGCTGGCCGACCGCTACGGCGACGGCAGCGTCAATCGCAAGGTGTTCGTTTACGCGGCTGGCGGCTACTACTACCCGGGCAAGGACGACGCGCAGCTGAAGGACGAGATGCGCAGCTACCTCGACCGCGGCTACTCGGTGGTCAAGATGAAGATCGGCGGCGCCTCGCTCGACGAGGACCTGCGCCGCATCGACTCCGTGCTGTCGATCCTGCAGGACGGCCAGCGCCTGTGCGTCGACGCCAACGGCCGCTTCGACCTGGACACGGCCATCGCCTATGCCAAGGCGCTCTCGCAATACAACCTGTTCTGGTACGAGGAAGCCGGCGACCCGCTCGACTACGAACTGCAGGCGGCGCTGCGCAACTACTACAAGCACCCGATGGCGACCGGCGAGAACCTGTTCTCGATGCAGGATGCGCGCAACCTGGTGCGCTACGGCGGCATGCGGCCGGACCGCGACTGGCTGCAGTTCGACTGCGCGCTCTCGTACGGCCTGGTGGAATACCTGCGCACGCTGGAGATGCTCGACCAGCACGGCTGGTCGGCGAGCCGCTGCGTGCCGCATGGCGGCCACCAGATGTCGCTGAACATCGCGGCCGGCCTCGGCCTGGGCGGCAACGAGTCGTACCCGGACCTGTTCCAGCCCTACGGCGGCTTCCCGGACGGCGTGAAGGTGGAGAACAGCTACGTGACGATGCCGGACCTGCCGGGCATCGGCTTCGAAGGCAAGAGCGACCTCATCCGCGAGATGCGGGCGCTGTCCGACTAGCGTGTAGGACCTCGCCGCGATCGTGTAACCCGGTACCACAGCAGGCGCGCAACGACGCACACTCCCGCCGGAGCAGCAGTACAGGGAGAGCGACATGGAAAGGATCTGGGGGCCCGTCAACGGCTTCTACCTCGCCGCCTACGCAGCACCCGTGGGCGAAGGCGATCGCTATGCCAGCTATGCGAAGGTGTGCTGGACGCAGCCGGACAGCTACTGGGACGCCGACTGCGCGTTCAAGGTGTTCGGCGGCGAGCACCATGCCTGCGAGGAAAGCGCGCTCTCGGCCGTGGCGCAGGATGCGCGCAACGAGATCTCGTACCTGCCGCGGCACGCGCGCGCGCTCGCCGCGCAGCGCCAGCGCGACCAGATCCCCATCCCCCGCCTGTTCGTCACGTCCTTCTTCCGCCACCGGATGGCATGAGCCAGGGGGGCGCTGCTCTTTTTGTAGCAGCAGCCCCACATCGCGCGCCCGTCATGGACCATTTGCTGGACGCATGGGGGCCTGAGCTATGAAAATCGTAGCGATGGCCGAAACCGTGCCCACCTACTACGACGTGCTGCAGGTCGAGCGCGACGCGACGCCCGAGCGCGTGCGCGGCGCCTACCGCAAGCTGGCGCAGAAGTACCACCCCGACAAGATGCCGGGCAACGTGAATGCCGTCCGTGCCATGGCGGCGATCAACACCGCCTACGAGGTGCTGTCCGATGGCCATCGGCGGGCGGAGCACGACCTGTGGATCCGGCGGGCCGAGCGCATCGCCGCGCCCCTGCCACCCGGGCCCGAGATGCCCAAGGATCTCTGGGCCATCCTGCACCCGGCGACCAGCTGGCCCTGGTACCTGCTGTTCGGCACCTTCGTGGTCGCCCTCGGCACGGTGGCCACCGCCTTGTACCTGACGACCATGCCCGCACGCGCCGCGACGGCGCCCTCCGCCGACCCCTGCCGCGTAGCCGCCAGCACGGCCGCCCCGCCCTGCCGCCAGCGCTCCTGATCCGTGGCTGAGGCGCGCCGCGCAAGCCAGACACCGCTGACGGGCAAAGGGGCCCAGGGCCGATCGCGCCCGCATCAGCCCGACCGTACCTTGTCTTCATCGACAAGGAGGTCTCACATGAACCGCAAGCTCATCCTCGCAGCCGCGCTTGGCGCCGGCTCCTTCCTGGGCGCCGCCCAGGCCGCCCCCGCCGTCGTCGACGGAACCTATTACGCCGACCCGCCATGGGTCGGCTACCAGCAGGGGACCGTGGAAGTCGCCCCGCCGCCGCCGGTGTACGAGGTCGTGCCGCGCCCGCGCCCCGGCTTCGTCTGGTCGCCCGGACACTACCAATGGCGCGGCGATCGTTACGTCTGGCTGAGCGGCCAATGGCTGCAGGCGCGCCCCGGCCATGCCTGGCAGGCGCCGCATTGGCAACGCCGCGGCGACGGCTCCTGGATCCTGGTGAACGGCAACTGGGTCCGCAGCGACAACTACAGCTACGGCCGGCCCTACGGTGACCGGGACCAGGACGGCGTGCCGAACCGCTACGACCGCGCCGACCAGAACCCGTACCGCTACTGACGCATCACGGCGCGCCCAGGCCGGAGGCCTGGCGCGCGTGCAGCTTGGCCGCGATGTATTCGCCATGGGTCACGTGCAGCAGGCCGGCGACCTTGGAGATCACGTGGTTCTCGTTCGCGTCGAGCTCGCCGTCGGCGAACGCCACCGACCACATGAGCTCGACGATCCGCACTTTCTGCGGATGGCTGAACCGCGCGTTGAGCGTGGAGGTGAAGGCGAAGAAATCGTTGGCCGAGCGCGCGTGGTTCTCCGCCAGGTCGACCAGGCGTGCGAGTTCGTCGGGTGCCAGGAGAAACTTGTGCCGCAACGCGGCCAGCACGGCATCGCGCTCCTCCGGCCGCACCTGGGGATCCGCGCGCATCACCTCCACCAGCAGAACGGCGGAGGCGAGCTGCAAGGCGTGCTCCTCGTCGGCCGGTGAAGCCGGCGTGGGGGAGGAGATGGCGTTGAAGAGGTCCTGGAGCGCGCGCAACATGGCGTCATTCTGCCCGCTCGGCCGCCGTCAGGAGAGCGTGCGCCAGAACAACCGCGTCGCCTCCAGGCCGGCCGGCGTCCAATGCTGCGCGGGTGACATCGCCCGCACCAGCAATGCGCTGCGCGCGGCATCGTCGGCGCCGCGCAGTTGCTGCCTGAACAGCTCCAGGTCGGGGTCGAGGGTGTCGCCGTCGTCCTCGGCCAGCGGCCGCGCGTTGCGCGCCACCGCGCGGAAGGTTGCGCGACGCCGCGAAGCGCCTTCCGGCGCCGCCTCCGAATACGGCCGGCCGTCGGCACTGGCGGCGCCACGGATCCAGTCGTGCAGCACCTGCAGCTCGTAGCTGCTGAACACGCCGAACATTTCCGCCCGTTCGCCCTGCAGCAGGGACCAGAAGCGGCTGTTTTCCACCGGCTCGCCGAAGCGGAGCCAGCCGGCCTGCTGCAGGGCCTGCACGAAGCCCGAGATCTCCCGCGGCTCGCTCAGCCAGTCGTTCACGCTGCGTCCCGCCACCCGGCAATAGTCCGAATGCGCGCCGCCGCCGGCCTTCGATTTCTGCGCCAGGATGCGCAACGCTTCCTGTCCGACGTGGAAGCTCTCGATCACGTCGCCGGTGCCCAGCCCGGCGTCCGCGAGCTTGCAGCCGGCCTGGACGCGGCGCCAGAACGCGCCGTCATCCTCCAGCCTGGGCAGCATGTCCAGCACGGCCTGGCAGGCCCGCCGCGCGTGGCCGGTGTCGCCGTTGTCCACGGTGACGTGCAGGGTGAAGTAGTACGGGTCGATGCCGAGTTCGTTGAGTTCGTAGGCCGTCACCAGCAGGTGCAGCGGCAGCTGTTCGTAGCCCAGGTTGAAGCCGATCACCTCCGGCAGGAAGTCTTCGGCATTCCAGCCCAGCGCCAGCTGCAGCAGGCCCTGCTCGTACAGCGAATCGGGCAGGTCGTCGAGCGGATCGAGGGCATGCCGCGCCAGCAGGTTGCGATACAGGACCACGTGGTTCTTGTCGACCGCGCCCTCGCCCAGCTCCTCGACGTACGTGCGCACCAGGTCGGACAGGCGCGGGTTGCGCCAGTGCGCCAGCAAGCCGTAGAGCCAGGCGCCGTCGACCAGCTTGGTCGGCGCGACGCAGCGCAGGAAGTACAGCGCGTGCGCGCGATTCGTGAAGAAACGGCGCGGGCCGCCGGCCTTGCGCTCCTGCAGGTAGCCAGCGTAGCTCTCGTGCACGCGTTGCGTGTTGCCCTCCATCCAGGCGAGCAGGTCGTCCGGCGACGCCGGCAGGCCGGAGTCGGCGCCCTCGAGTTCGGCGAGCTTCGCGCGCAGCACGTCCGCCGCTGCCTGCTTGAGCGCCGCATCGGGTTCCCGTGCGGCGAGTTCCTGGTAGAGCGCCTTGAATCCGGCGGGGCGCTGGGCGCCCGGGGCGGCCTGCAGCTGGCGCCATTCCTGTTGTCCGATATGCATCCGCCCACTCTGCCCACCGCGCCCGCAAAAGCTATCGGGACGCGGCGCGCGGCGCCGTGGGGTGGCTCCTACGCCCGTGCAGGAGAGTTGTCCGTCAACGTTCGCTAGCGCTGCCGCTGAACGACGAGGGCTACCGCGGCGATTCGCTCGGCATCGGCGTAGGCCGGTTCGTCGAGCTCTTCGCCGAAGACGTCCGGGTCCATCTCGCGGTAGCTCCACGGCTGGCCGCAGGCTTCGAGATGCGGGCGCAGCGCGTCGAACAGCGGGTCGCCGCCGTCGACCATCACCGCGCCCGTGTACAGGACCAGCCGGCCGCCCGGCGCGAGCTCCGGCACGCCTTCGCGCACGATGCGCGCCGACAGCGCCTCGCCCCAGCGGCCGCCGCCGTGGCGATACAGCCGCTGCTTGTCGTCGTTGAGGTACGGCGGGTTGGCGACGACCAGGTCCCAGGGACCTTCGAGCGCGTGGAACAAGTCGCCCTGCGCGAGGTCGGCGGGGCCGCACCGCGCGTGCGCCGCGTTCGCCCCCGCGAAGGCCAGGGCGCGATGGTTGATGTCGGTCAACGCCAGCCGGGGCGCGGCGTCGGCCGCGGCCAGCGCCGCCAGGATGCCGCCGGCGCCCGAGCCGCAGCCCACGTCCAGGATGCGCCCGCCCGAAGGCAGAGGCTGCTTGCGCAACTCCTGCTGCACGAGGTCGACGAAGCGATACGTGTCCGGCCCGAAGAACACGGCATCCTCCTCGAGGGTCGGAAACGCCGAGTGCGCGAACAGCGTGCCGCCCAGCGTGGAGAAGCGCACCGCGCTGCGCAGCAGACCGTCGGACGCCGGCAGCAGCAGGCCGGCCGCCCGCAGCGGATCGGTGGCCGCCGCGGGCAGCAGCGACGCCGCGAAGGGCCGGCTCCAGCCGAACACGTCGCGCAGGCTGCGCGCCACGCGGTTCTCCGGACGGGCGTTGACGCGCGCGTGCGTGGCCGGGGTGACGGTGGTGAAGCGGTAGCCCTCCCCCTGCAGCCAGGCGGCCAGGCGCACCAGCGCCGGTGCGAGCAGGGGATCGGACGGCGGTGAGTGCTGCATGGCGTCCACCTATTTCCCTCCCAGCCCCATGGCGCGCGTGATCACCTCCTTCATGATCTCGTTGGTGCCTCCGTAGATGCGCTGGACCCGCGCATCCGCATAGGCGCGGGTGATCGGGTACTCCCACATGAAGCCGTAGCCGCCGTGCAGCTGGACGCATTCGTCCATCACCTTGCACTGCAGGTCGCTCGTCCAGTACTTGGCCATGCTCGCGGTCGCGGTGTCGAGCCGGTCCGCCAGCACCAGCTCCAGGCACTTGTCGACGAACACCCGCGCGACCTGCACTTCGGTCTGCAGCTCGGCCAGCTTGTAGCGCGTGTTCTGGAAGGCGGCCACCGGCTGGCCGAAGACGCGGCGGTCCTTCACGTACTGCACCGTCCAGTCGATGGCCGCCTGCGCGGCGGCGACCGCGGTGATGGCGATCTGGATGCGCTCCCACGGCAGCTGCTCCATCAGGCAGACGAAGCCGCGGTTTTCCAGCGGCGCGCCGCCGAGCAGGTGCGTGGCCGGCAGCCGCACGTCGTGGAAGAACAGCTCCGATGTGTCCTGCGCCTTCAGGCCCAGCTTCTTCAGGCGCTTGCCGGTCTCGAAGCCGGGCATGCCGCGCTCGACCACCAACAGGCTCGTGCCCTTCGCGCCGGCCTCCGGGTTGGTCTTGGCGACCACGATCACCAGGTCCGCGTGCCAGCCGTTGGTGATGAAGGTCTTGCTGCCGTTCAGGAGGTAGCTGCCGTCGGATTGCCTGAGCGCGGTGCTGCGGATGCCCTGCAGGTCGCTGCCCGCCGCCGGCTCGCTCATCGCGATGGCGCCCACCATCTCGCCGCTGGCCAGCTTGGGCAGCCAGCGCTGCTTCTGCTCCGGCGTGCCGTAGTGCAGGATGTACGGGGCGACGATCTCGCTGTGCAGCCCGAAGCCGACGCCGGTGAAGCCGCCGCGGGCAAGCTCCTCCATCTGGATCACCGAGTAGAGCTTGTCGACGCCCGAGCCGCCGTATTCCTCCGGCATCGTCGGGCACAGGTAGCCGTTGGCGCCGGCCTTGCGCCACAGCTCGCGGTCCACGTAGCCGGCCTCCTCCCACGCCTCGTGGTGGGGGGCGACCTCCTTGTCGACGAAGCGGCGGAAGGCATCGCGGAAGGCGTCGTGCTCCGGCGTGAAGAGTGTGCGTTCGATCATCTGGGCTCCCAATGAGAACCGCCGCCCCGAGGGGCGGCGGCTGATGGCTACTTTACCGCCTTACTTCTTCGTCGACACCGGCGCCGGCGGCAGGGGCTGGCCGCCCGGGCCGGCCTTGAAGGTCAGCGGACTGACGGCAAACTGCTGGCCTGCGCCCGGCCTGGACCAGTCGCAGACGCCGGTGGAAAAGACGGCCTGCAGGCGGCTCCACTGCGTGGGGCTGAAGGAGACCGGCCCGTAGTCGCCCGCATCCAGCGCCTTCAGCTCGCACTTGAGCACGTCCTCGGCGCGCGGTCCGCCCGCGACCTGTCGCGGCGAAGCGGCCGGCTTCAGGAACGGATCGGCATCGCACACGGCCTGGTCGAACACCTTCACGCTCTGCGTCGCATCGCTGGTCAGCAGGCAGAAGTCCTGCGTGGCCGCCGGACGCGTGGCACGCACCTTCTCCTCGATCGAAGCGGAGCTGGTGCTGGTCACCAGGCCGGTCAGCCACAGGTCCATCTGGTTGAAGGCGTCCAGGCCCACCGCGGGGGTGGGCGCCAGGCCGGTCCGGGCAAAGCGCCACAAGGCCTGGTTGCCAAAGTCGCCGTAGTCACGCTGGATGCGGTCCCGGACGGCCCAGCTGAACCACTGGTGATGGATCGGGATCTGGTTGAAAAGCCCGGCCGGCGTCGGCGTGGTCAGGTTCGAATCGTCCCACCCCCGCAGGTCGATGATCGCCGTCTTCGCGAGCTGCTTGCCCGAAGCCACGATGCCGGCGCGATACGCGATGGCCAGGGCTGCAGCATCGGCCTCGCTGCGTGCGGCCCGCGCCGTCGAATCGCGGTCGATGCCGCCCACCAGCTCGTTCAGCGTCACGAACTCCTCGCTCGTGATCTTGCCCGAAAGCAGCGCCTGCAGGCCGTACTGGACGCCGACGTTGTCCCGCGTGTCGTTGGCGGCGGGGCTGCCCGGCACCCTGCCCCAGATCGACTCGGCCCAGGACCAGGCGTTGCAGCGCGGCAGGCTTGCCGTGCCCAGCGGATTGGCCGGGTCGTACACGGCGGAGTTGGGCAACTCGCAGTTGTTCAGGAGGCGTCCGGTGTTGCCGACCAGGCCCGTGACGTTGTTCAGCACGAAGCGTTCGGGGTAGACACCGGCCTTGCCGTTGCTGCCGAACGCGTTGTACCAGGCATGGCAACCGGATTGGTCGGGGTGGCCATTGACCGCCGCCTTCTTCGCGTTGATCTGTTCCTGCGTGAGGCCGGTCCAGAGTCCGGCGACGGCCGCCTTCTGGTAAGCCTCCACCAGCAGCGTGCAGTCGCCGACTTCCATGGACGTCGTCTCGGAGTCCGGATACGTGCAGGTGGTCACGATGCCGTCGAGCAGCCCGGGCGAGATCGAGGCGTTCATGTTCGAGTTGATCGAACCACCGGAGCAGCCGGTCCCCAGGGTGTACTTGATCGCGCCGTAGGTGTCCGCGATGTGCTCCTTCATCATCATGACGGTTTCGGACATCAGCACGCGGTTGGAGTTGCGCGAGGAGTCCGTCATGCTGTTGGAGACCACCATGAAGCCGCGCTTGAGTTGTTCCTCGACGCTGGTCCAGCCCGTGGCCGGTCGAACCTGGCGGCGGGGCTGCCCCGTGCTGGCGCCGAAGGAGTAGTAGACCTTGCCGTTCCAGCCCGCCTGCGGCGCGAGCGCGGTCCAGGGACTGCCTGCATCGAACAGGACCGCGATGTCATAGATGCCGCGATTCATCGTCCCGCGCTCGACGCGCACCACGAAAGGCAGGGTCACGCCCGCATCCGTCGTGGTCATGGCCATGTCCGCCGGCGCGCTGCCCACGGTGTACGCCTTCCAGCAGCCGGCGGCGCCCGGCGCGGTGGGTTGGGCCACCAGGGGAAGGCCGGTGGCCGCCGGATTGCGGAACGGGTCCGGCAACCCGCCCGCGCAGGAATTGCTCGTGCTCCGGTAGTACAGCTTCGTTTCCGTCGCGATGTTGCAGTGCGCGTCCGCGGTCCCCGGGAGGCCGCTCGGAGCAGTGTTCGGCCTGCTCGCGTTCCCGGGCTCCGGGGTCGTCGTTGCGCAGTAGAGCGGCGTGACATGCGCACCGGAGAGCACCGGCCCCTGCCGCGGCGCGTTGGTCACCACCAGCCGCGCGCCGGGTCCGCCGCGCACGGTGGCCTCGATGACGTTGTCGCCGTCGACGAGGCCCGTGACCAGGCCCTGCACGGTGCGCTTGCCCGTGTCCGTGAACGCGCTGGTGACGTCCACGCCGTTGCGGGTGATCTTCAGCACTCCGGAGTGGATCGTCCCGGGAGGCGCGGTCACCTCGATCATCGCGTCGCCGCCGCTGACCAGGTCGGCGCGGTTGTTGACGGTGCGGATCGCGAACGGCGTGTTGTCGTTCCTGGGGGCCAAGGAAGCGGTCGGGCCGGACGATGCGGCAGTGTCGCCACCGCCTCCGCCGCAAGATGCGAGGACCAGGGCGGCGAGCGCGACGGCGCCAAGCCGCCATGCGCCGATGCGCGACGCAGTGTGGATTGCAGGCAAGGTTTGTCTCCTTTGGGGGGACCCGCTCGGGGCGGCGGGCTGCACCCATCCTGCGGGGGATGGCAAGCGGGCGTCAGGCGAGAAACCCCCGAAGCGTCGCCTGCGCGACAGGCAGACCCTTCCAGGACCGTGGCTGGCCGCACGTCGCACCGCGGGCCCCTGCATATACTGGTCCGATCCCCCGGAGACCCCCATGACCGAAGCCTATGTTTACGACGCCATCCGCACGCCGCGCGGCAAGGGCAAGAAGGACGGCAGCCTGCATGAAGTCAAGCCCGTCAACCTGCTGGCCGGCGTGCTCGCCGAGCTGCAGCGGCGCAACGACTTCGACACCGGACAGGTGGACGACGTGGTGATGGGCGTCGTGTCGCCGATCGGCGAACAGGGCTCCGTCATCGCCAAGGTCGCGGCGCTGAAGGCGGGCTGGGACTGGCGCTGCTCCGGCGTGCAGCTCAACCGCTTCTGCGCCTCCGGGCTGGAAGCGGTGAACATGGCGGCGCAGAAGGTGCGCTCCGGCTGGGAAGACCTGGTGGTCGCCGGCGGCGTGGAGAGCATGAGCCGCGTGCCGATCGGTTCCGACGGCGGCGCCTGGGCGCAGGACCCGGAAACCAATTCGGCCACCGCCTTCGTGCCGCAAGGCATCGGCGCCGACCTGATCGCCACGCTGGAAGGCTTTCGGCGCGAGGACGTCGATGCGTTCGCGCTCGAATCGCAGAAACGCGCGGCCCGCGCCCGCGAAGGCGGCTTCTTCGCCGGCAGCGTGGTGCCGGTGCGGGACTTCCTCGACCAGGCGATCCTGGAGCAGGACGAGTTCATCAAGCCGCACACCACCATGGAAGGCCTCGGGTCGCTGAAGCCCGCCTTCGAGCAGCTCGGGGCGATGGGCTTCGACCAGGTGGCGATCAGCCGCTACCCGCAGGTGGAGCGCATCGTGCACGTGCACCACGCGGGCAATTCGTCCGGCATCGTGGACGGCGCCGCCGCCGTCCTGGTCGGCAGCGAGGCTGCCGGCAAGGCCCACGGCCTGAAGCCGCGCGCGCGCATCGTGGCCGCGGCGCTCTCCGGCGCCGACCCGACGATCATGCTCACCGGCCCCATGCCCGCGGCGCGCAAGGCGCTGGCCAAGGCCGGCATGACGATCGACCAGATCGACCTGTTCGAGGTCAACGAAGCGTTCGCGGCCGTGCCCATGAAGTTCATGAAGGAGATGGGCGTGCCGCACGAGAAGGTCAACGTCAACGGCGGCGCCATCGCCATGGGCCACCCGCTGGGCGCCACGGGCGCCATGATCCTGGGCACCCTGATCGACGAACTGCATCGCCGCAAGCTGCGCTATGGCCTGGCCACGCTGTGCGTGGGCGGCGGCATGGGCATCGCCACCATCGTGGAGCGCATCTGATGTCCGACCTGAAGACCCTCCGCTACGAGCTCGCCGACGGCATCGCCACCCTCACCTTCGACGAGCCCGGCTCGCCGGTGAACACGATGTGCGAGCAATGGCAGCACGACCTGGACGCCGCCGTTCAGCAGGTCATCAAGGACAAGGACGCGATCCGCGGCATCGTGCTGGCCTCCGCCAAGTCCACCTTCTTCGCCGGCGCCGACCTCAAGGGGACGATGCGCCTGCAGGCGAGCGACGGGCCGCGCGTCTTCCGCGAGATCGAGCAGATGAAGCGCAACTTCCGCACGCTCGAAACGCTGGGCAAGCCGGTGGTGGCCTGCCTGAACGGCGCTGCGCTCGGCGGCGGCTGGGAAGTGGCGCTGGTCGCCCACCATCGCGTCGCGCTCGACAACCCGAAGATCCAGTTCGGCCTGCCCGAGATCACGCTGGGCCTGATCCCCGGCGCCTCCGGCATCACCAAGATGACGCGGCTGCTCGGACTGATGGGCGCGCAACCGTACATCCTGGAAAGCAAGCTGTTCTCGCCGCGGGAGGCCCTGGAGCTGGGCCTCGTGCAGGAACTGGTGGACGCACCCGAAGGCCTGCGCCCGGCGGCGCTCGCGTGGATCGCGGCGAACCCGCAGGCGCAGCAGCCCTGGGATGCCAAGGACTACCGCATGCCGGGCGGCACGCCGAGCAACCCGAAGATCGCCGGCATGCTGGCGGTGGCGCCCGCGGCGCTGAAGCAGAAGACGCGCGGGCTCTACCCGGCGCCGGAATTCGCGCTGGCCTGCATGGTGGAAGGCGCGCAGGTGGACTTCGACACCGCATTGCGCATCGAGAGCCGCTACCTGGCGCGGCTGATCACCATGCCGGTGGCGAAGAACATGATCAACACGTTCTTCTTCAACATGAACGCGATCAAGTCCGGCCAGTCGCGTCCGCGCTGGGAAGGCCGCTTCAAGCCGCAGAAGGTGGGCATCCTGGGCGCCGGCATGATGGGTGCCGGCATCGCCTACGCGCAGGCCAGCCGCGGCATCGCGACGGTGCTGAAGGACGTCTCGCAGGACAAGGCCGATGCGGGCAAGGCCTACAGCCTGAAGCTGACGCAGCCGCGGGTGGAGAAGGGCCGCATGAGCCCGCACGACCAGGCCGCCCTGCTCGCCCGCATCACCGCCACCGAATCCAGCAAGGACCTGCAGGGTTGCGACCTCGTCATCGAGGCCGTGTTCGAAAACCGCGAGCTGAAGGCCAGGGTGACGAAGGACGCCGAGCCGATGCTGGCGCCGGGCGGCTTCTTCGCCAGCAACACCTCCACCTTGCCGATCAGCGGGCTGGCGAAGGCCAGCGCCCGGCCGGAGAAATTCGTCGGCATCCACTTCTTCAGCCCGGTCGACAAGATGAAGCTGGTGGAGATCATCCGCGGCCAGTCGACCGACGACGAGACCGTGGCGCGGGCCTTCGACTACGTGCAGGCGCTCGGCAAGATCCCCATCGTGGTGAACGATGCCCGCGGCTTCTTCACCAGCCGCGTGTTCGGCACCTTCGTGATGGAAGGCGCGGCGATGGTGGGCGAAGGCATCCCGGCCGCGGTGGTGGAGCAGGCGGGCCTGCAGGCCGGCATGCCGGTGGGTCCGCTGGCGGTGCTCGACGAAACCGCGCTGTCGCTGTCGGTGCACGTGCTGGACCAGACCCGCTCCGATTTCCGCGCCGAAGGCCGCACCTACATCGCCGCACCCGGCGAGCTGCTGGTGGAACGCATGGTCAAGGAATTCGACCGCAACGGCCGCGCCGCCGGCGCCGGTTTCTACGAGTACCCGGAGGAAAAGGGAGCGAAGAAGTTCCTCTGGCCCGAGCTCGCCACCTTGTTCGGCAAGCCGGGCGCCACCTGGGACATGCAGGACCTGAAGGACCGCCTGCTGTTCCGCCAGTCGGTGGAGACGGCGCGCTGCCTGGCGGAGAACGTGCTCACCAGCGTGCACGACGCCAACATCGGCTCGATCTTCGGCATCGGCTTTCCCGGCTGGACCGGCGGCGCCATGCAGTTCATCTACGGCATGGGCATCGAGGCCTTCGAGCGCCGCGCCGACGAACTGGCGGCGAAGTACGGCGCGGGCTTCGCGCTGTCGCCCGAGGCCCGGGAGGCGATCCGCCGGCACCAGCCGCGGTACTGAGCCCGCCATGGACCGCGCCGACCCGCTGCCGCCCCTGCTCGCATTGCAACGCGCCGCGTTCGGCCGCGAGCCCTATCCCACGCTGCAGGTCCGCCGCGCGCGGCTGCAGCGCATCGGCGCGCTGCTGGAGGAGAACGCCACGCGCATGGCGCAAGCCATCTCGGCGGACTTCGGCAACCGTTCGCTGCACGAGACCGCCATCGCGGAGACCTTCTTCGTGCAGGCGGGCATCGCCCACGCGCACAAGCACCTGCCGCGCTGGATGAAGCAGCGCCGGGTGCCGACCTCCTTCCATTCGCTGCCCGGCAGCAGCAGCATCCTGCCGCAGCCGGTGGGCGTGGTGGGCGTCGTCAGCCCGTGGAACTACCCGCTGCAGCTGGCGCTGGCGCCCGTCGTCGCGGCGCTGGCCGCCGGCAACCGGGCGATGGTGAAGCCCAGCGAGCTGACGCCGGGGTTCTCGGAGCTGCTCGCGCAGTGCGTGGCGAAACATTTCGAACCCGACGAATTCGCCGTCGTGCTCGGCGACGCGGAGGTCGGCAAGGCCTTCGTGCGCCAGCCCTTCGACCACCTGTTCTTCACCGGCTCCACTGCCGTCGGCCGGCAGGTGGCTCTGGCGGCGGCGGCCAACCTGACGCCGGTCACGCTGGAACTCGGGGGCAAGTCGCCTGCCATCATCGACGCCAGCGCGGACGTGGCCGAAGCAGCGGCGCGCATCGCCGCCGGCAAGCTGTTCAACGCGGGCCAGACCTGCATCGCTCCCGACTACGTGCTGGTCCCGCGCCCGCAACGCGACGCCTTCGTGGCTGCGTACCAGCTGGCCGCGCAACGCATGTATCCCCGTCTCGACGCCAACCCGGACTACACCAGCATCGTCAACGAGCGGCACTACCAGCGCCTGCAGGGACTGGCGCGCGATGCGCAAGCGCAGGGTGCGCGGGTGCTGAGCATCGCGCCGGCGGACGAGACCGAGCAGCCCGCGCTGCGCAAGCTGCGGCCCGCGCTGCTGCTCGACGTGCAGCCCGGCATGGCGGTGATGCGGGAGGAGATCTTCGGGCCGCTGCTGCCGGTGATCGCCTATGACACCGCGGACGAGGCGATCGGCTTCGTCAACCAGCGGCCGCGGCCGCTGGCGCTGTACTGGTTCGGCACGGATGCCGCGCGGCAACGGGACGTGTTGACGAAGACCGTCTCCGGCGGCGTCACGGTCAACGACGTGCTGCTGCACATCGCGCAGGAGAACCTGCCTTTCGGCGGCGCGGGCGAAAGCGGCATCGGCGCCTACCACGGCGAATTCGGCTTCCGCCTGTTCTCGAAGGAAAAGCCGGTGTTCGTGCAGTCCCGCTGGGCCGGCACCGCCATGATGCGGCCGCCGTACGGGCCGAAGACGCAGCGCGTGCTGGCGATGCTGCGGCGCTTCGTCTAGGCGTCAGCCGCGGCCACCTCCACCCGGGCCTGCCAGATGGCGCCGCCGAGCGCGGCGCGCGACTGCTCCGGCGTCACCATCACGCGGCCCGTGCACACGTACAGCGTGCGGCCGTCGGTTCCGCCCAACGCGCAGGCGACCGCCTGATCCGCGGTCGCGATGCGGTGCGTGACTTCCCCGCCTTCGCGCACGCGCAGCACCTCGCGGCTGACGGGCGACGCGATCCAGGCGGCGCCCTGTGCGTCGATGCAGATGCCGTCGGGCCCGACACGGCCGTCGAACTGCGCCCACGTGCGGCGATCGTGCAGCGAGCCGTCCGCGTGCCGCGTGAAGGCCGTCAGCCGCTGGCCGTAGCTCTCGGCCACGAGCAGCGTGCGACCTTCGTCCGCCAATGCCATGCCGTTCGGAAAGTGCAGGTCCCGCGCCGCCACGCGCACGCCGCCGCCGGCATCCACCCTCAGCAGCACCGTGGGCGCGAAGGGCGCGCGCCGCGGCAGGTCGAAGCCGAAGTTGCCGATGTATGCGCCTCCCTGGGGGTCCACCAGCATGTCGTTGCAATGCGCGGGAGCCCACGCATGGAGCTCCGCCGCGACGTGCAGGCCGTCGGGGTCCAGGCGCAGCAGCTGCCTTTTCGTCATGCCGACCACGAGCAGGCGCCCATCCGGCAACCAGCCCAGCCCGGAGGGCTGGTCGTCGAGTTCCGCCACCGTTTCGACGGCACCGTCGGCGTCGGCGCGCTGCACCCGCTGCCGGTAGAAGTCGGAGAACCACAACGCGCCTGCGTGCCAGCGGGGCGACTCCGGAAACGCCAGTCCGCTCAGGAAGGGGCGCAGTTCCGGCATGGGTGGCCTCGCATCACCGCGTGGCCTGCTCGATGTAGCGCGCCAGCGCCTGCACCTGCGCGTCGGTCAACTGCGGAAAGGCCGGCATCTGGCCGATGCCGGTGCGCAGCGCCTTGGCGACGCGGGCGGCATCGGGCTTGAGTTCGTCGAGCGATGGCCCGATCTCTCCCGCGGCCCCCGCGTCCTTGAGGGTGTGGCAGATCGCGCACGACGGCGTCACGCCGCCGTTGAAGAGCTTCCTGCCTTCGTCCTGTGCGAGAGCCGGGCCGGCGAGGCCCAGCACCAGCAGGCACGCGGCCCCGGTCCTGCGAGCCGGCCGCACGCTCAGGCCACGGTGACCGGCAAGGCGTGCGAGCGCCAGCCGCTGTTCAGGTAGCCGCCGCCGTTGGCCGGCGAGTGCTCGACCTGCCAGTTGAACTGCGCATCCTGGGCGCGCGAGGCGAGCATGTACTGGCCGGGCTGCAGCACGACCGGCAGCACGAACTGGCGCCAGGCGAAGCGCCCGAGGTCGGGGCCGACGAAACGGGCCTCGTGCCAGGTCTGGCCGCCGTCGAGCGACACGTCGATGCGGCGCAGCGCGCGGGTGGCGCCCATGGCCACGCCGTGGATCTGCACCAGGCCGGCCTTCACCGGGCCGCCCTCCGACGTCGGGCCGTTGATCCAGGACTTCACGTCCATTTCCCACACGGCCTGCTGGCTCGGGTCGCCCTTGGCGCCGGGCGGGGACATGCGATAGCCGGTCTTCTGGATCGCCGCGTCGGTTTCGGTCGCGCCGAAGGCGACGCGCTTGACGTACTTGATGTTGTTGACGCCGCTGTAGCCCGGCACCACCAGGCGCAGCGGCCCGCCGTGCGCGTGCGGCAGCGGCTCGCCGTTCATTTCCCAGGCCAGCAGCGCATCCCCCATGGCCCTCAGCGGCACGGAGCGCTCCACCATCACGGACTTGGGATCGATGCCGGCGGGCAGCGTCTCGCCGCCCGTGCCTGTCATGAAACGCGCGCCGTCGGCCAGGCCGCCGAGCGCGGCCACCACGCTGCGCACCGGCACCCCGCTCCAGATCACGCAGCCGGCGGCGCCGACGGTCCACTTGGTGCCGCTCGGCTTGTCGGCGAAATAGCCGCGGCCGTTGCCGGAACACTGCAGCACCGCGGCGGTGGTTTCGAGCCCCAGGCCCTTCAGGTCGGCGACGCTCAGCGTGCGAGGCTGCCGCACGCCTTCGATCGCCACTTCCCAGGCGTCGCGGTTGGCGACGATGGAGACGTCCGGCGCCGGCAGGTTGTTGCGGATGTAGAGGCGGTCGGTCGGCGTGATGACGCTGGTGCCGAAGGCGGAGCGCTTCGTCTCGATGGTGGTCGCGGTATGCACGATCACCTGCGAAGGATCCTTCCAGGCGACATAGGGGGGCAGCGCGCGCGGCTGCGCGGCGGCGGGAGTGGTCTGCGCCTGGGCGACACGGGCCAGGGTGGCGCCCGCGATCGTGGAAGCCGTTCCGGCCAGCAGGTTGCGGCGCGACCAGCGGGGACTGATGCTCATTCCTCTGTCTCCTTGATGAGTGGCTGCCTCTGCAGCATAGGCGCGGCCACGCGGCCCGCATTAGGGAAAAAAGAGCTTCCTTGACGCAGTCAACCAATTTCCCCGACACTCCAGCCATGCCCGGAACCCCGATCGCCGCCGAGGACGTCAAGGCGGTCCGCGCCTTCAACCGCTTCTACACGCAGCGCATCGGCGTGCTCAAGCGCTATCTCGATACGGACTTCACGCTTACCGAAGTGCGGGTGTTGTACGAACTCGCGCACCGGCCGCCCCTGGCCGCGCGCGACCTGGTGCGCGACCTCGAGCTCGACGCCGGCTACCTGAGCCGCATCCTGCGCCGCTTCGAAACGGCCGGCTGGGTGCGGCGCGAGGCCGCGCCGCACGACGGGCGCCAGCACATGCTGCGGTTGACGCAGGCGGGGTACGCCACCTTCGGCCCGCTGCAGCAGAAATCGCGCGACGAGGCGGCCAGGCTGCTGGAGAGCGTCGAGCCCGCCCGGCGGCCGCACCTGATCGGCGCGCTGCAGACGGTGCACCGCCTGCTGCAGCCGCAATCCGGCACTCCGCGACAGGTGGTGCTGCGCGATCCCCGGCCCGGCGACCTGGGCTGGGTGGTGCAGGTGCACGGCGAGCTGTATGCCCGCGAGTACGGCTTCGACAGCTCGTTCGAGGCGCTGGTCGCCGACATCGCCGCGAAGTTCCTGCGCGACTTCGACCCCGCTTTCGACCAGGGCTGGATCGCCGAGGTGGACGGCGAGCGCATGGGCTGCGTGTTCCTGGTGCGCAAGTCGCAGACGGTCGCCCAGCTTCGCCTGCTGGCCGTGCTGCCCGAGGCGCGCGGCCTCGGACTGGGCACGCGGCTGGCCGACGCCTGCATCGAATCCGCGCGCCGCAAGGGCTACCGCAAGATGATGTTGTGGACCCAGAGCAACCTGCTGGCCGCCCGCGCGATCTACCGGTCGCGCGGCTTCGCCCTGAAGGACAGCGAGCCGAACCACGCCTTCGGGCAGGACCTGGTGAGCGAGGTCTGGGAGCGCCGGCTCTGAACCGCGCCCTGCTCGCGGCCGCCGGCGCCGGCGTGCAGGTCGGCGCGGCCATCGTGGCGTCGCGCTTCATCGTCGACAGCGTGCCGCCGCTGACGCTGGCCATGCTGCGCTACGCCATCGGCTTCCTCTGCCTGCTGCCGTTCGCCCTTGCCGCCCTGCGCGGGCCGCACCCGGCCCCGCCGGCGCGCGACCTGCTGGCGATGGCTGCGCTCGGCGCCGGGCAGTTCGGCATCCTCATCGCGCTGCTGAATTTCGGCCTGCAGCACGTCGCCGCGGCGCCGGCCGCCCTGATCTTCAGCCTGTTCCCCCTGCTGACGATGCTGCTGGCGGCTGCGCTCGGCCGCGAGCGCCCGGGCGGCTGGCTGGTGGCAGGCGTGCTGCTGTCGATCGCCGGCGTGGCCCTCTCGCTCGGGCCGAAGCTGCAGGCGGGGCCGGGCCACGGCTGGTGGGGCGAAGCGGCGGTGTTCGCCTCGGCCTGCGTCGGCGCGCTGTGCAGCGTGCTGTATCGCCCCTACCTCCAGCGCTATCCGACGGTGCCGGTGTCGGCCTTCGCCATGCTCGCTTCCGTGCTGTTCCTGGCGGCCGCGGCGCTGGCCGAGGGCTGGCCGGCCCGCGTCGTCGCGCTGTCACCGACGGCCTGGGCGGTCGTGGGCTTCATCGGCCTGTCCAGCGGTGTCGGCTACTTCTGGTGGCTGTATGCGCTCAAGCACGAGTCGCCGACGCGGGTGACGGCCTTTCTCGCGCTCAACCCGGTCACGGCCGCGGTGCTGGGCTGGCTGCTGCTGCGCGAGCCGCTGCCGCCGCAGATGCTGGGCGCCGTGGCGCTGATCGCCGCCGGCCTGGCGCTGGCCACGCGCGGGCCGTCCGGTGGACGACAGGCACGCACGGGATAATCGGCGCATGTCTTCCTCGATCGACGCCGGCGCCACGCCTCCGGCCGCGGGCCGGCCGCGCTCGCTCACCGACCTCTTCGTCTCCTTCACGCTGCTGGCCCTGCAGGGCTTCGGCGGCGTGCTGGCCGTGGTGCAGCGCGAGCTGGTGGAGAAAAAGCGCTGGCTGACGCGCGAGGAATTCATCGAGGATTGGTCCGTGGCGCAGATCATGCCGGGCCCCAACGTGATCAACCTGTCGATCACGCTGGGCGCGCGCTACTTCGGCCTGCGCGGCGCGCTGGTGGCCCTGGCGGGGATGCTCACCCTGCCCCTGCTGGTGGTGCTGGGACTGGCGCTGATCTATGCCGGCTTCGCGGACGACCCGCACGTGCGCGGCGCATTGCGCGGCATGGGCGCGGTGGCCGCTGGGCTGATCATGGGAACGGGCCTGAAGCTGATGTCCGCCCTGCAGAAGAACGTCCTGGGCATTCCGCTGTCGGCGGCGCTGGGCGTCCTGACCTTCGCCGGCATCGCGCTGCTCAAGGTGCCGCTGGTGTGGGTGCTCCTCGGGCTCGGCACGATCGGCTCCCTCCAGGCCTGGCGGAAGCTCGGATGAACCCGATCGTCATGCAAGGGGGCGACTGGGTGGCGCTGCTGGTTCACTACCTGTCCCTGTCCCTGCTGTGCGTGGGCGGCGCCATCAGCACCGCACCGGACATGCATCGCTTCCTGGTGCAGGAAAAGGCGTGGCTGACCGATCCGCAGTTCAGCGCTTCGATCGCCATCGCCCAGGCTGCGCCGGGGCCCAACGTCCTCTTCACCGCCCTGATGGGATGGAACGTCGGCCTCAATGCGGGCGGCCTGGGCACCGCGGCCCTGGGCATGGTGCTGGCGCTGGGCGGCATCATGCTTCCCAGCTCCGTGCTGGTCTACCTCACGGCGCACTGGAGCCACCGCAACCGCGACCTGCGGGCCGTGCGCGCCTTCAAGCAGGGCATGGCGCCGCTGGTGGTCGCCCTGCTGGTCGCCACGGGCTGGATCCTGGCGACGGGAAGCGGCTATTCGCCGGCCAACTGGCCGGCCTGGGCCGTCACCATCGCCACCGCCGTCGTGGTCTGGCGCACCAGGCTGCACCTGCTCTGGCTGCTCGGCGCCGGAGCGGTGCTGGGCTGGATGGGCTGGGTGTAGCGTCCGCTTCTACAGCGGCCTGATCTCCACCTTGCGCCACTTGATGGTGCCGCGGCCCCATTGCAGCGCGATCGGACCGCTGGCGAACTTGCTGTCGCGGAGGTCCACGGTCTTGACGCCATTGAAGACCACCACCAGGTGGTCGCCCCGCGCGGTGAGTTCGAAGGTGTTCCACTTGCCGCCGGCGCGAGCGAAGGGCTGCGCCACCGGCGCGAACTTCACGATGGCGCCGGTCGCATACGTCGGGTCGGGCCGTTGGTCGAAGATATTGGCTTCGTAGCAGCTCTCGTCCGTGATCTGGACGGGGTTCTGGCAGCGCAGGAAGATACCGCTGTTGGCGTCGTGGCTCGCCCAGAACTCGGCGCGCAGCCGGAAGTCGCGGTACGAATTGCGCGTCACGAGGTAGCCGGGGTTGCTGCCCCCGGACATCGCCTGGATCGCGCCGTCGGCAGCCGTCCAGTTGGCGTCACCGACGCGGTTGAAGTTTTCCATGCCGCGCGTGCCGTCGACCAGGGACGTCCACCCGGTCATCGGGCCCATCGCCGCGCAACCGCCCAGGGTGGCGGCGAGCGCCGTGGCAGCCAGTGCCGCCGTGCTGCTTTTCATCATCGTTGTCTCCTTGGTGGACCCCTCGCGCCTTGGCCTGGGGGGCCGCCATCTTGCGGGGCTTTGGCGGGCCGCGCAAGCGGGGTTCAACGCGGGTTCTCGAAGAACACGTAGCTGCCGTAGCCGCCGACCTCGAAGTACACCTTCTTCTCGCCCGGGTCGGCCACGAAGTTCAGGTTCTCGTCCAGCACGCCGTAGCCATAGCGGTACGCGCGCGACTCGTTGTCGCTGGTGCCGATGGCGGTGCTCAGCTTGTCGACGCGCACGAAGCGCCGCACCACCTTGTCGCCGGCGTAGATCTCCAGCACGCCGTTGGTCCCGGTCCAGTTCTGGACGCCGCGGCCCAACTGGTTCTGCTGCTCCTGGGTGCATCCCACCGCCAATGCCGCGGCGCCGAGCGCCCACCATGTCCTGTTCATTTCATTCCTCCAGCAATTCAGGCAACAACAGGGCCGCCGTCCCGCGCAGCACGGCGTCGGCCGCATCGTCCAGGGCGCTCGGCTCCGGATTGATCACGACCACCCGCCCGCGGGTGGCGCGGGCCAGGCCGGCGGCCGGGTAGACCACGCCGGACGTGCCCACCACCAGCATCAGGTCGCAGGCCCGGGCGGCATCCTCCGCGGCGGCGAGTTCCGCCTCGGGCAGCATTTCCCCGAACCAGACGACGGCGGGCCGGCGCAGGTTGCCACAGGCCGGGCAGCGCGGCGGCCGGCCCTCCGCCAGGCGCGCCGGGTCGCAGCAGGGCCGCGGCGGCTCGAGCCACTTGTCTTCCGCAAGGTTGCCATGCAGCGCCAGCACGCCGGGCGAGCCGGCGCGCTGGTGCAGCCCGTCGACATTCTGGGTCACCACCAGCAGGCGTCCGGGATGGCGCTGCTGGAATGCCGCAATCGCGAGATGGCCGGCGTTCGGCTGCACCCTGGCCACGCCTTCGCGGCGCGACTGGTACCAGTCCCAGACCAGCCGCGGATCGGCCCGGAACCCCTCTTCGGTGGCCAGGTCCTCGGGCCGGAAGTCCGCCCAGAGCCCGGTCTGCGCATCGCGGAAGGTGGGCACGCCGGATTCGGCGCTCATGCCCGCGCCGGTCAGCAGCACGATGCGGCGCGCCGCGCGCAGCCACTGGCGCACCGCGTCGTTCAAGATCGCTGCCGCACCGCCTCGTACAGGCAGATGCCGCTGGCCACCGACACGTTCAGGCTCTCCACCGCGCCCAGCATCGGGATCGACACCAGCGCGTCGCAGGTCTTGCGCGTGAGCTGCCGCAGGCCCGTGCCCTCGGCGCCGAGCACCAGCGCGGTCGGGCCCTTCAGGTCGGATTGGTACAGGGTCTGGGTGGCTTCGTCCGACAGGCCCAGGCACCATATGCTGCGCTCCTTCAGCTCGCCCAGCGTGCGCGCCAGGTTGGTCACCATGAAGTAGGGCACCGTCTCGGCCGCGCCGCTGGCGACCTTGGCCACCGTGGCGTTCACGCCGACCGCGTGGTCCTTCGGCGCGATGACCGCGTGGACGCCGGCGCCGTCGGCCACGCGCAGGCAGGCGCCCAGGTTGTGCGGGTCGGTCACGCCGTCCAGCACCAGCAGCAAGGGCGGCCCCTTCACCGTGTCCAGCAGGTCGTCGAGCGAGGTGCTCATGGCGATGGCCTCGACCCGCGCCACCACGCCCTGGTGGCCGGCGCTGCCGGCCAGGCGCGACAGCCGCAGCCCGTCGGCCTCGATGGTCTTGACGTTCGCCTCCTGGGCCTTCTGCAGGAACTGGCGCATCCGCGCGTCGCGCCGCGAAGCGTCGACGTACAGCTCGATGATGGAAGCGGGGGCGGTGCGCAGGCGCACGCCCACGGCGTGGAAGCCGAACAGGACCTTGGGGGAGGACATGCGGCGATTATCGGGCGGTCGCGTGGCTGTCCTGGCCGGCGATGCGCCCGGCCTCGATCGTGATCCGGTGCTCGCAGCGCGACGCGATGCCCTGGTCGTGCGTGACCAGCACGAGGGTGGTGCCCTGCTCCCGGTTCAGGTCGAACATCAGCTGCATGACGGTCTCGCCGGTGGCGAAGTCGAGGCTGCCGGTCGGCTCGTCCGCCAGCAGCACGGCCGGCTGCACCACGAAGGCGCGCGCCAGCGCCACCCGCTGCTGCTCGCCGCCCGAGAGGACCCGCGGGTAGTGGCCCAGCCGCTCCCCCAGGCCGACCCGCCCCAGCATCTCGGTGGCGGCCTTGCGCGCGTCGCGGCGGCCCGCCAGTTCCAGCGGCAGCATCACGTTCTCCAGCGCCGTGAGGTTGCCCATGAGCTGGAAGCTCTGGAAGACGAAGCCGACCTGCCGGGCCCGGAGTTCGGCGCGGGCGTCCTCGTCCAGCGCGAAGATGTCATGGCCCGCCAGCCTGACAGTCCCCCTGGTGGGGGTGTCGAGGCCGGCGATGATCGACAGCAGCGTGCTCTTGCCTGAGCCGGAAGCGCCGACGATGGCCGCGGTTTCCCTGGCCGACAGGGAGAAATCGATATCCCGCAGAATGTCGAGGGTGCCGGTGGAATCGGTCACCGACTTGTGGACGTGTTCGACGGAAATGATGGATTCAGACATGCGGGTTTCGAAGTGGACGCGGCGTGACTTTATCGCCGCCGGCCTGGCGGCCTGTCATGGCGGCTGGGCGGTGGCGGCTGGCACCCCGGTGATCCTGGTGGTGGGCGACTCGCTGAGTGCCGAGTATGGCCTGAAGCGCGGGACCGGGTGGGTGGCCCTGCTGGAACAGCGGCTCGCCCGGGAGAAAATCGCCGCCCGGGTGGTCAACGCCAGCATCAGCGGCGACACGACCTCCGGTGGCCGCTCGCGCCTGCCCGCGCTGCTGCAACAGCACAAGCCCACCCACGTCGTCCTGGAGCTCGGCGGCAACGACGCCCTGCGTGGCCTGCCCTTGTCGGGGACCGAGCAGAACCTGGCCTGGATGACCGAAGCCGCCCAGAAGGCCGGCGCGCGGGTGCTGCTGGTCGGCATGCAGGTGCCGCCGAACTACGGCACCGACTACGCCAACCGCTTCTCCGGCCTGTTCGCCAAGGTGGCGAAGGAGCGCAAGGCGGGGCTGGTGCCCTTCTTGCTGGCCGGCGTCGGCGACCTGGCGGATGCGACAGCCCTGTTCCAGTCCGATGGCATCCACCCGAAGGCCGAGGCGCAGCCCCGCATGCTGGAGAACGTCTGGCCGGAGCTGAAGAAGCTGTTGCGATGAGTGTCCGTCCGATCAGCGCGGCGGACGCGATCGCGCGGCTGCAGGACTTCGACGCCGTCATCGACGCCCGCAGCGAGAGCGAATACGCGGAGGACCGCCTGCCCGGCGCGGTCAACTGGCCGTCGCTGGACGACGCGCAGCGACACGAGGTGGGCACGCTGTACAAGCAGGTCAACCCGTTCGAGGCGCGCAAGCGCGGCGCGGCGCTCGTCGCCGCCAACATCTCGCGCCATATCGCGCGCGACGTGATGGACAAGCCCAAGGGCTGGAAGCCGCTGGTGTATTGCTGGCGCGGCGGCCAGCGCAGCGGCGCGCTGTCGCTGGTGCTGGGGCAGATCGGCTTCAACGTGCACATCGTCGAGGGCGGCTACAAGGCCTTCCGCGCCGCGGTGCTGGCGGAATTGCCCGGGCTGGCCCGCTCGCTGCAGTACCGCGTGGTCTGCGGACCGACCGGTTCCGGCAAGACGCGCCTGCTGCAGGCGCTGGAGGCGGCGGGCGCGCAGGTGTTGGACCTCGAGGGGCTGGCCAGCCATCGCAGCTCGGTGCTTGGCATCATTCCCGGCCAGCCGCAGCCGACGCAGAAGCGCTTCGACACGCTGGTGTGGGAGAAGCTGCGCGGCTTCGACCCGGCACGGCCCGTCTATGCGGAGAGCGAGAGCAAGAAGGTGGGCAACCTGGCGGTGCCCGACGCGCTGATGGAAGCGATGCGGGCCAGCCCGTGCCTGCGGCTGGACCTGGCCGACGACGAGCGCGTGCGGCTGCTGCTGGAGGACTACGAATTCTTCAGCCGCGACCCGGACCTGTTCTGCGCCCGGCTCGACGCGCTGGTGCAGATCCGCGGCCGGGAGCAGGTGCAGGCGTGGCAGGCGCAGGTGCGCGCCGGCGATATCGAGAGCGTGGTGCGCGAGCTGCTGGTGAAGCACTACGACCCGGGTTACGCCAGTTCGACCAGCCGCAATTTCAAGGCGTTCGCGGACGCGCAAGCGATCGCGCCGAAGGACCGGACGCCGGAGGCGATGGCGGCGTTGGCGCGGGACCTCGTCGACGCCCGTTCCTAGGAGACGCGCAGCCCAACCCCGGGACGCCTGGCCCGCCTACGCGTCCCAGGCGACGGCGTCGCGGTAAGCATGCCAGGTGGCATGCCCCAGCCACGGCCCCACCGCCACGATGCCCAGCGCCCACGGCAGCCACAGTGCGCCCAGCGTCAAGCCCACCACCAGCGTGCCCCACAGCAGCATCACGCCGGTGTTCTCCAGCACCGTGCGAAAGCTGGTCAGGGCCGCGGTGACGGCATCGGTATCGCGGTCGAGGATCATGGGGATCGACACCACGGTGCTGCAGAACACCAGCGCCGCGAAGACGCCGCCGACGAGCAGGTATACCGCCAGGAACTGCCAGTTCCGCGGGTTGAACACCGCCTCCAGCACGCCCGCCGTGGACGGCATGCCGGTGTTGAAGAAGACCGCGAACACCACCAGCGAAGCCCGGCCCCACAGCAGTTCCAATACCGTCAGCACCAGCACGAGCAGGCCCATGCTCCCCAGGTGGCCGTCCCAACAGGTCAGCGAGTGGCCCAGGGCCGGCGTCTCCCCGCGCTCGCGCCGGCGGCTGACTTCGTACAGCCCCATGGCCAGGAAAGGCCCCACCAGCAGGCAGCCGGAGACGATGGTCATGGTGTATTCGGGCTTGTGCCGGAACACCGCACCAAGCACCAGCGCCATCGCCCAGAAACAGAAGCCATAGAAGAAGGCGATGCCCGGCTGGCCGCGCAGGTCGCGGGCTCCGCGAGCCAGCCAGCGCAGGGGCGCCGCCGGTCGCAGCCGTTGCACGCGCGCGGGCCGCGGACCCTCGGGTCCCGCGGGCGCGGTATCCGCGGCCATGGGTCGGGGCGTCGGTGTGTTCATGGGTCGGCAGCAGCTTGGGTCCCGCAGGGTAGCCGCCGCGCGGGCCGGCGGCCAATCGGGACTCACCCGGGGCGGCGCATGACCTCCAGCGCCTGCTCAAGATCCGCGCGCAAGTCCTCGACGTCCTCCAACCCCACCGAAAACCGCACCAGCGTCCCCTTGTGCGGCCATGTCTTGCGCATCGACGGGATGTCGTACGGCACCACCAGGCTGATGGGCCCGCCCCACGAATAACCCAGCTTGAACAGCTTGAGCGCGTCGCAGAACGCATCCACCCGCGCGCTGGCGTACTTCGCATCGAAGACCACCGAGAACAGCCCCGCCGCCAGGCCATCGTCGCCGCACAGGGCCTGCCAGTGCTCGTGCCCGGGCGAACCGGGGAAGGCCGGATGCAGCAACTGCGCGACCTCGGGCCGCGACTGCAGCCAGGCCGCCAGCGCCCGCGCACTGCGGTCATGCGCGCGGTAGCGCACGTCGATGCTGGGCAGCGAGCGCAGCACCGTCTCGACGTCGTTGGCGCCGACGCCGAAGCCCAGCCGCATGTGCGTGAGCTTGATCTTCTGGTGCAGCGCGTCGTCGCGCGTCACCACGCTTCCCATCAGCACGTCGCCGCCGCCGCTCGGGTACTTGGTCAGGGCCTGCACCACGATGTCGGCGCCGCTGCCCGCCACGAAGCGGTCGCCGCGTCCGAGGTCGAAGCCGTTGAAGGCGAGTCCGGCGCCCCAGGTGTTGTCCAGCGCGCTCGTCACGCCGCGCTGGCGGCAGATGTGCGCGAGGTGCGCCAGCGGAACGAACTCCATGGTCACCGAGCCCGGCGCCTCCAGCCAGACCAACCTGGTCTGCGGCCCGATGCGCGCTTCCAGGTCCGCCGGGTTCATCGGGTCGTACAGCGCGCAGCGGATGCCCCAGCCCTTGAGCTCCGCCTCCGCCAGTGCCTTGGAGGGGCCGTAGACGTTGTCCGGCAGCAGCACCTCGTCACCGCTTTTCAGCAGGGCGAGGTTGACGACGGTGATGGCCGCGAGGCCGCTGGGCACCAGCAGGCAGTGCTTGCCGCCTTCCAGCGCCGCGATCCGCTCCTCCAGCAGGAAGGTGGTCGGCGTGCCGTGCAACCCGTACGTGTAGCCCGTCTTGTGCTTCCAGTCGCGCGCGCGGATGGCGGCGACGTTCGGGAAGATGACGGTGGAGGCCTTGAAGACCCCCGGCTGCGGCGCCGCGAAGCCCGCGGGCGGGACGTAAGGGTGGTGGATGAGGTCGGTGACCGGCTTGCTCATGCCGGCATCCTACCCGCCCCCAGCGTCATTCCCGCGAAGGCGGGAATCCAGGGCTCCCACGAAAAAAGCGGCACGCGGCCGCTTTCCGGGAGCTCTGGATCCCCGCCTTCGCGGGGATGACGGGCTTCAGACCTTCCACTTCTCCAGCAGCTTCTCGGGCCGCATGGAATCGTAGCTCTCGAAGGGCTGGTGGATCCAGGGGTTGGTCGGCAGGAACTCCACCGAGTAGTCGGCGCTGAACTTGGACAGGCCCTTGGTCCACAGCACCGCGGTGCACCAGCAGCACCTTGCCGGCGATCTCGCCCTTGGGCGTGGTGATGTAGTGCGCGATGTCCAGGTGGCCCTGCACCGTGCCGGCCTCGGCGCGGTACGAGCTGGTCGACATGATCGCCAGCGGCTTGTCGAAGATGCGCGAGAGGATGTCGCCGGGCCGCATGCCGCCGCGCGCCAGGCACAGGATGGTGTCGAACTCCCAGCCGGACTGGTGGATCTTGATCGCGAGCTTCTCGCACAGGTTGTGGTACTCGTCGTAGCTCACGTACAGGTGCTTGCCGTCTTCCGTCAACATCTTGTGCTTGCTGGATGCGCTGCAGGTACAGGCGCGCGTTCAGCGGCAGCTTGTCGTATTGCGTCACGCCCACGGTGGATTCGCTCCAGCCGTCCATGGTCTCGTAGACGGGCTTGCAGCGGGAGATCTCGTCGGCGCCCAGCGGCAGGATGTCGGTGTGCTCGCCGTCCAGCTCGTAGCCGGTGCACAGCAGCAATTCCTTCAGGCCGTCCAGCACGTCCAGCTTGGTGATGCACAGGCCCGACAGGCCGTTGACCTGCGCGCTGCGCTTGAGCAGCGCGGCGTCGAACCAGCCGCAGCGGCGCGAGCGCCCGGTCGTCACGCCCTTCTCCGCGCCGACCGTGGAGAGGTGGTAGCCGACGGTGCCGGGCGTCTGCCAGTCCAGCTCGGTCGGGAACGGGCCGCCGCCGACGCGCGTGCAGTAGGCCTTGGTGATGCCCAGGATGTAGTGCAGCATGCCCGGGCCGACCCCCGCGCCCGCCGAGGCGTTGCCGGCGACGCAGTTGCTGGAGGTGACGTACGGATAGGTGCCGTGGTCGACGTCCAGCAGCGTGCCCTGGGCGCCTTCGAACAGCAGGTTGTCGCCGTGGATGTGCGCCTCGTTCAGCTCGCGCGACACGTCCGCCATCATCGGGCGCAGGATCTCGGCGTGGCGCATCGCCTCGTCGAACACCGCCTGGTAGTCCAGCGGCGCGGCATGCAGGTACTGGGTGAGCATGAAGTTGTGCAGCTCCATCAGCTCCTTCAGCTTCTCGGCGAAGCGCCCGGGATGCTTGAGGTCCTGCACGCGCAGCGCGCGCCGGGCGATCTTGTCCTCGTAGGCCGGGCCGATGCCGCGGCCGGTGGTGCCGATCTTCTCGGTGCCGCCCTTCTCGCGGAAGGTCTCGCGCGCGATGTCCAGCGCCGCATGGAACGGCAGGATCAGCGGGCAGGCCTCGCTGATGCGCAGCCGCGACCTCACTTCCACGCCGGCCTTCTCCAGGCCCTCGATCTCCTCGAGCAGCTTGGCCGCGGACACGACCACCCCATTGCCGATGTAGCACTTCACGCCCGGCCGCATGATGCCGCTGGGGATGAGGTGCAGTGCCCTTGCCTTCGTCGCCCCACTGGGTGCCGACCACGACCACGTTGCGGCCCTTCGTCTTCGTCATGACTTGCTCTTCGCGGAAAAAATGATTCGGGGGATTCAGAGGGCGCGCACGGCCCAGCGGCCGCCGGCGTCGCGCGCCAGCTCGCGGTCGCAGTGGAATTCGTCCACTTCGCTTTCATGTCCCGGCAGCACGCAGACCACCGTCTCGCCGTCGCCGCGCAGCGCCGCGATGGCCGCGCTCAGATCGGCGGCGTCCTTGCCGGCGTCGAGCCACGGTGCGCGGATGGCGGCCTTCAGCGACCGCGTCGCCGCCACGCCGACCAGTTCCTTGACGTCCAGGCTGAAGCCGACGGCGGGCCGGTTGCGGCCGAACACGGCGCCGACCTCGTCGTAGCGGCCGCCGCGCACCAGCGCGTCGCTGGCGCCCGGCGTGTAGATGCCGAAGCGCATGCCGCTGTAGTAGGCGTAGCCGCGCAGGTCCGCCAGGTCGAAGCGGATGGCGGCGCCTTCGACATGGGCGGCCAGCCAGCGCAGGCTTTCCAGCGCCTGCTGCGTGAGCTTCGACTTCGGCAGCACGCGGGCAGCCTCGTCGAGCACCCGGCCGTCGCCGTACAGGCCGATCAGCGCCTGCAGGCCGTCACGCGATGCGGCGGGGAAGTCCGTCGTCAACGACGCCAGCTCGGTGGCGTCCTTGGTCGCGAGCGCCGCGTGCACCTGCGACAGGTGCGCGGCATCGGCATCCACGCCGGCGAGCAGCGAGCGCACGATGCGCGCGTCGGCCATGTCCACCGTCAGCGGACCGACCTTGGTGGCCTTCAGGCAGTCCAGCGCCAGCAGCAGGGCTTCGAGGTCGGCTTCGAGGCCGGCGTGGCCGTAGATCTCCGCGCCGAACTGCACCGGCTCGCGGGTGGCATGCGGGCGGTCGGGGCGGGTGTGCAGCACCGGGCCGCAGTAGCACAGGCGGGTGACGCCCTGGCGATTGAGCAGGTGGGCATCGATGCGGGCGACCTGCGGCGTGGTGTCGGCGCGGATGCCGAGCATGCGGCCGGAGAGCTGGTCGACCAGCTTGAAGGTCTGCAGCCCCAGCGCTTCGCCCGTCCCGGTGAGCAGCGACTCCAGGTGTTCCAGCAGCGGCGGCATCACCAGCTCGTAGCCGTAGCCACGCGCGGTGTCCAGCAGTTCGCGGCGCAGTTCTTCGATGTGCCGGGCCTCGGAAGGCAACACATCGGCGATGTGATCCGGCAGGACCCAG